>MOXJ01000026.1 GCA_002507565.1 Candidatus Reconcilbacillus cellulovorans | reverse complement strand
GATCGACGTGCGGCGGCTGAGGGAGGAGGAGCTGCTGGGGTTGTCGGGGGCGATGGCGGCGGTGTTTTGGCTGGACGGGACGCGGGAGGAGGCGGAGGTAGCGCGGCGGTTGAGGCGGCTGATCCGGCTGCTGGCGCGGGTGCCGAAGGATCAGGTGGGGCCGCTGTTGGATTGGGTGAGCGCGGTGTTGGGGGCGCGGCTGCCGGCGGAGGAAGGTCCGGCACTCTTGGGGCGGTTGAAGGAAGTGCGAAGCGGGAAGGAGGCGGAGGAGATGGCGACGAATTTCGAGCGGATGCTGGACCGGTGGCTGGAGAAGACGAAGCGGGAAGGCCGGCTGGAAGCACGACGCGAGACGGCCCGCCGGCTAATGGCGAAAGGCATGGACGATGGTCTGATCGCAGAGGTAACGGAGCTGTCGGCAGAAGAAATCGCGCGGCTGCGGCAGGAAAAACAGGTACGACAAAATTAAAAAAAGCCGGCGTCCGGACGCCCTTGCCATACCATCGGCGAAGGCGACCGGACGCCGGTGTACGCGAGAAGCCGAACGTCCCGCTGCCGGTAGATTCCACGCTCACCGTCCCCGCTTAACCCAACGCGAGTCGACGCGGTGGCGACGGCGCGAACCCGCCCGCCGCCGAACGCTTCGGCTGACTTACGCCGGCGAATGCCGGTTCGGAATGTCTTCCCACCGCATGCAAATCCGCTCGATGTCGTCTTCGTGCACTTCCGAACCGCTCTGCACCTCGATGAATTCGAGCTCGGACAGCGCCTTCACGCTGTGGCGGCAACCGGCGTGTACGCGCACGACGTCGCCGGCCTGGATCGAAAACTGGTGATCGTCGAGAACGACGAGTCCGCGCCCCGACAAGACCGTCCACGTCTCCATCCGTTTGCGGTGAACGTGATAGCTCAAGTTCCGACCTTCGAGCAGGCAAACACGCCGCGTCAGCATTTCATTGCCGTCCGCGAGCTTCGCGTAATCGAGCACGCGGTACCATCCCCACCGGCGTTCCTCATACATGACGCGCTGCCGGATCTCGTTCGCCACTTCCTTGGCCCGCGGGCTTGCCGCGCGGTCGGCGACCAGGATGCCGTCCGGGCCGGCGGCGACGATGACGTTCGGCACGCCGAGCACGGCGACGGGGATGTCCAGCTCGTTAACGACGTGTGCTCCGTCGGAGTCGGGGCCGATGACGCCGCGCCCCCAGACGGGCCCGTCCATCTCCTCGGTCAGCGCGTCCCACGTGCCGAGATCTTTCCAGGCTCCCTCGTACGGCATGACGACGGCGCGGCGGACCTTCTCGACGACCTCGTAGTCGAAACTGATCGCGGTCAACCGGTCGTACGCGTCGCGAAACGCCCGGTACTCAGCCGGTAGCCCCCGCGCCCGAAGCTCGCCGAGCAGGAAGCCGGCGCGAAATGCGAACACACCGCAATTCCAAAGCGCGCCTTCCGCGATCAGACGCTCCGCCTCGTCGGCCGAAGGTTTCTCCGTAAACCGCCGGACGTCCGCGTACGTACGGCCGGAAACGGCAGATTCCGGAACGATGTAGCCGTATTTTTCGGACGGATGCGTCGGACGAACGCCGATCAGCGCCAAGTCGGCGCCGCTGTCGCGCAACACGAAGTCTAGTTGCTGAACGCGCTCGAAAAACGCGTCGTCGACATACGGATCGACCGGCAGCACGGCGATCGTCTCATCGGACGGAACGCCGGCTTCCGACACGAGATAAAGCACCGACAACGCGATCGCCGGAAACGTGTCGCGCCGGCTCGGCTCGACGATCAACGGTACGTCGGGTCCGAGCTGGTTGTGCAGCACGTCGACCTGCGAGCGGGCGGTGGCGATGTACGCCGACCGCCCCAGCCCGCAGGAGGCGAGCTGCCGCCAGACGCGCTGCACCATCGACTCGGGCCGGCCGTCCGGGCTTTTGAGCAGCTTCAGAAACTGTTTCGACCGGGAATCGTTCGACAGCGGCCAAAGCCGTTTGCCCGAACCGCCGGACAAGAGGACGACCTTCATCGCCGTCCGATCACATCATGTCCATGTTGCCGCCGGGGTTGGAGCTTTTCTCCTTCTCCGGCTTTTCGGCGACGAGCGCTTCGGTGGTGAGCACCATCGCCGCGACCGACGCCGCGTTCTGCAGGGCGGAACGGGTCACCTTGACCGGGTCGATGATGCCGGCTTCGATCATGTCGACCCACCGGTCGTTCGCCGCGTCGTAACCGACGCCGACTTTCTCGTTCTTCAGCCGCTCAACGATGACGGAACCTTCCTGGCCGGCGTTGGACGCGATCGTGCGCACCGGTTCTTCAAGCGCGCGCAGCACGATGTTGACGCCGGTCCGTTCGTCGCCTTCGGCCTGCACCGCCGCGACGGCCTTGTACACGTTCATGAGCGCCGTGCCGCCGCCGGCGACGATGCCCTCTTCGACCGCAGCACGGGTCGCGTTGAGCGCGTCCTCGATGCGCAGCTTGCGCTCTTTCAGTTCGGTTTCGGTCGCCGCACCGACTTTGATCACCGCGACGCCGCCGGCGAGTTTCGCCAGGCGTTCCTGCAGCTTTTCGCGGTCGAAGTCGGACGTCGTCTCTTCAAGCTGCGCCTTGATCTGGTTGATGCGGGACTGGATGTCCTTCTTGTCGCCTGCGCCGTCGACGATGATCGTGTTTTCCTTGGACACGCGGACTTGGCGGGCCGAACCGAGCTGCTGCAGCGTCGTCGACTTCAGCTCGAGGCCGAGCTCTTCCGTGATCACCTGGCCGCCCGTCAGCGCCGCGATGTCGCCGAGCATCGCCTTGCGGCGGTCGCCGAAGCCAGGAGCCTTGACCGCCACACAGGTGAACGTGCCGCGCAGCTTGTTGACGACGAGCGTCGCCAGCGCTTCGCCTTCGACTTCTTCGGCGATGATGAGCAGCGGCTTGCCCGTCTGCACGACTTTTTCAAGCACGGGCAAAATGTCTTGGATGCTGCTGATCTTCTTGTCCGTGATCAGGATATACGGATTTTCAAGCACGGCTTCCATCTTGTCCGTATCGGTGACCATGTACGGCGAGATGTAGCCGCGGTCGAACTGCATCCCTTCGACGACGTCGAGCTCGGTCTGGAAACCTTTCGATTCTTCGACCGTGATAACGCCGTCCTTGCCGACCTTCTCCATCGCTTCGGCGATCAGTTCGCCGACTTCCTTGTCGGTCGCGGAAATGGCAGCGACCTGGGCGATGTTCTGCTTGCCTTCGATCGGCTTCGCGATCTTCTTCAGCTCGTCAACGGCCGCCTTGACCGCCTTCTCGATACCACGGCGGAGCGCCATCGGGTTGGCGCCAGCTGCGACGTTTTTCAGGCCTTCGCGGATCATCGCCTGAGCGAGCACCGTCGCCGTCGTCGTACCGTCGCCGGCGACGTCGTTCGTCTTCGTCGCGACTTCCTTAACGAGCTGGGCGCCCATATTTTCAAACGGATCGTCGAGTTCGATTTCTTTCGCGATCGTCACACCGTCGTTGGTGATCAGCGGGCTGCCGAATTTCTTTTCAAGCACCACGTTGCGGCCCTTCGGACCGAGCGTGACGCGGACCGTATTCGCCAGAGCGTCCACACCGCGCATCAACGCGCGACGAGCGTCTTCGCCGAACTTGATTTCTTTCGCAGCCATCGTTCGAACAACCTCCCGCGTTGATAATGTATGTCATTCAAGGATCGCCAGAATGTCGCTTTCGCGCATGATCAGCAGTTCCTTGCCGTCCACCTTGATTTCGGTGCCGGCGTATTTGGAGAACAGGACGCGGTCGCCTTCCTTCACTTCGAGCGGAATGCGATTGCCGTCCTTCAGATGGCCGCTGCCGACGGCGAGAACCTTGCCTTCCTGCGGCTTTTCCTTCGCCGTGTCCGGCAAGACGATGCCGCTTGCCGTCGTCTGCTCCTTCGCGATGGGTTCCACGACCACGCGGTCGCCCAACGGTTTGATCATGGAAAACCTCCTCCTTTTTCGTGACAGGTGTGGAAGATTCGTTCATCCGGTTAGCACTCATTGAGTTTGAGTGCTAACAACACCTTTAATCATAATCGTTCCAGGTGAAATTTGCAAGAGGGGTGCGCAAAAAAATTTCGCCCGACCGCGTCACGCCTCCGTCCCGTCGGCTTCGGCGACCATCCGCCGGTAGACGCGATCGGACAAAGCGACGCTGAATTCATACAACAACACGAGCGGGACGGCGACCAGCACGTCCGAAATCATGTCCGGGGGCGTCACCGTCGTGGCGACGACGACGAGCGCAAGGTAGGCATACCGCCGGAAACGGCGCAGTCGGCGCGGGGTGACGAGCCGGATACGCGTCAGAAACATGACGACGACCGGCAGCTCGAACAGCAGCGCCGTCGGCACCACGATGCCGATCAGAAACGAAACGTACTGAGAAATGCCGTACATTTCCTTGAGATCCAGGGATCGCGATACTTCCGTCGCGAAGTAAAACGCCATCGGAAACACGACGTAATACGCAAACGCAAGCCCCGCCAAAAACAACACGGCCGCCGACGGCACGTATCTCACCGCAGCCTGCCGTTCCGTCTCGCGCAAGCCGGGCCGCACGAACAGCCAAAGCTGCCAAAGCGTAAACGGCAGCGACACGGCCAGACCGACCGTGAACGCTACGGCGACGTAAATCCGGATCGGCTCCCACGGCGACAGCGCGACCCATTCATAACCGCGCACGGCCGGCTGCCGCTGCAAAAAGCGAAGAACCGGCCCGGCCACGAACAGGCCCGCTGCCGTTGAAACGACGAACGCGGCAAGACAATATAAGAGACGCCGGCGCAATTCCTCCAAATGCCGGACGAGCGGCATCGGCTCGTCGGCGCGCGACCGCTCCCCGCCCATGACGACAAAACGGCTCCTCCGTCAGTCGGGCAACCGTTCGTCGCGCCCGCCTGCTTGCCGGCCGCCGCCGTCCGGAGTTCCGCCGCCCGGCGGATGAACGGCCTGCGTCTGCGCGTTCGGTTTTGCACCGTCATCTTCCATGATGTCTCGCGCGCCCTGTTTGAATTCACGAAGCGTCCGGCCGAGCGCCCTCCCAAGTTCTGGAAGCTTGCTCGGCCCGAACAAGATCAAGGCGACGAGAATGATGAGAATCAAGCCGGGAACGCCGATACTGGACATGTCGGTCCCTTCCTTTCGTCAGCATGAATGGTCGGTCACGATCGCGATCGTTTTTCGACTGCGCGATCGCCGTCAGTTTTCCACCGTCAGTTTTCCCGAACCGGCTCAGCGCCTCGGCGTTCCTGGCGGTTCAGCGCCAAAAGCGCCGCGGGCAAATCCTCCAGAACGCCGGCCAGATGCGCGTGCACCCCTTCCGGCGTGCCCGGCAGATTGAGGATAAGCGTCCGCCCCCGCAGACCGGCGATGCCACGGTGAAACATGAATCTCCGGTCCTTGCGGACGGCGGCCGCCCGCATCGCCTCGGCGATGCCCGGCACTTCCCGATCGACGACGCGGCGCGTCGCCTCCGGCGTCACGTCGTCCGGCGCGAGCCCCGTTCCACCGGTCGTCACGATGAGATGGGCGCGATAATACTCCGACATTTCGATCAGCGCCGCGCTGATTTCATCCGCTTCCGTCGGCACGACGCGATAGTCGACGATTTCCCCCTGCAGCTCTTGTTCCACGAGTTCCCGGACGACCAGGGCGGACGTGTCTTCCCGTTCGCCGGAACGACCACCGTCGCTGGCCGTCAGCAAACCGACTCTCCACCGCATCCGGGTTTCCCCCTTGCTTCCTTCGGCTCGAAACCGTCTGCAAACCAGGAACCGGATTTTCCGCCTGTTTTGGCCAGAAGCCGCGTCGGACCGATCGTCATGGCCCGGTCGATCGATTTGCACATGTCGTAGACGGTCAGCGCGGCGGCCGACACGGCGACGAGCGCCTCCATCTCCACACCCGTTCTCGCCGTCGTCCGCACCGTCGCCCGGATGCGCAGCCTGTCCTCGCCCGATTCCTCGATCTCGAGCGCGACGCCGGACAGCGGCAGCGGATGGCAGAGCGGGATCCATTGCGAGGTCTGTTTCGCGGCCATCATGCCGGCGATCTGCGCAACCGCGAGGACGTCGCCTTTGGCGATACGCCTTTCGCGGATGAATGCGAGCGTCTCGGGGCGCATCGTCACGAAAGTCTCGGCGACGGCCGTTCGGTCGGTCTCCGGCTTGTCCGTCACGTCGACCATGCGTGGCCGTCCCTGATCGTCGAAATGGGTCAACCGCCTCTCGGTCACCGCCCTACTCCTTTCCAGGCTTCAGTCCGACCTCGGCACCGCGTTCGGTAAAAACGCGGTCGACCGGAACGTCGTGCGGCTCTCTCGGCACCGCGTCGACGACGCAGACGGAAAACGCCGCCGCCCACCGCTCCGGCAGCGCAGGCTGGACGCCGAGAGCACCGCGCCGCGCGGCGAGTTCGGCGAAAAACCGGTCGTAATACCCGCGTCCCGACCCGATCCGGTATCCCTCGCGGTCGAACGCCAAGCCCGGCACGAGGACGAGGTCGATCGCCTCCCACCGCGGCCAGGGCGGCGCGGAAGGGCCCGGCTCCAGAATGCCAAACGCACCGGGCAGAAGCGATGCCCATCCGTCGACGGCGCAAGGCACGATCCGGTCGGCCGCAGGATCGATCCGCGGCAGAAGCACCGTAACGCCCGACGCCCAGGCCCAATCGAGCACGGGCCGAATGTCCGGCTCGGCGCGCACCGGTGCGAACGCCATCAGGCATCGCCCCGCGGGTTCTGGCCACATGCCGGCCAGCGCCGCGAGCAGATGCCCGGCCAGAAGGCCGGACCGTTCGGCGCGTTCGTGCGCGTCGAGCGCCCGGAGCCGCTCCGCCGTTTGTCTGCGGATTTCCTGTTTCCGAAGGCTGGTTTCGTTTTTCATGACCATTTTCATTTTCAATTGTATCACAAAGTTTCGCCGCATGAAAAACGATTGAAAACGGCGTTTATCCACAACCTCCGGCATCGCCGGCCCGGCGCCGGCCGAGTTTTCCTCAAAGTTATCCACATTATCCACAGGACGCTGTGAAAAACTTGCGCAGACCGGCTGTGATTTTCACGGCCTACAGAGAAGCGGACGGGCGAAGTCTGTCCACAGCGTCCACAGCTTCCGCGGCAGCGTCTGTCCACATCCTTTATTCCGACTGCCACGCTTCGAGGGAAAACAGCGGCTCGGCGCGGATGTCGAGCGGAGAAAACCGGCGCTTTTTCCACTTGAGAAACGCCGCGGCGGCGATCATCGCCGCGTTGTCCGTGCAAAGTTCGGGCGGCGGAACGACGAGCGGCACGCCGAGTTCCGCGCACCGGGCGCTCATCGCGGTGCGCAGTCCGCGGTTGGCCGCCACGCCGCCGGCCAAAATCAACCGGCGGGCGCCGAACGCGGCCGCGGCGCGCGCCGATTTTTCCACAAGGACGTCGATGACGGCTTCCTGAAATCCGCGCGCAAGCCGAGCGACGAAATCGGGATCGGGCACGCCGTCTGTTTTTTCCTGAAGATGTTCGCGCATGGCCGTCAACACCGCCGTTTTCAGCCCGCTGAAGCTGAAATCGTACGAATCCGGCTCCAGCCAAGCCCGCGGAAGCGGAATCGAACCGTCCGCCTCGTGCGCCAGCCGGTCGACGTGCGGTCCGCCGGGATACGGCAGGCCGAGCGCTCGCGCCGTTTTGTCGAACGCCTCGCCGGCGGCGTCGTCGCGCGTCCGCCCGATGTGCCGGAAACGTCCTTCGGCTTCCAGCAGGATCAGCTCGGTGTGGCCGCCGCTTGCGACGAGCGCGACGGCCGGATACTCGAGTTCGGCGACGAGTGCGGCGGCGTAAATGTGACCGGCGATATGGTGGACGCCGATCAGCGGCACGCCGAGCGCGAGCGACAGAGCCTTCGCCGCCGCGATGCCGACGATCAGCGAGCCGACGAGGCCCGGGCCTTGCGTCACCGCAACCGCGGAAAGGTCGGAAAGCCGGACGCCGGCGTCCTCCACCGCGATCTCCATCATGCGCGTGATCGTCTCGACGTGCTTGCGCGAGGCGATTTCCGGCACGACGCCGCCGAAACGGCGATGAGCGTCCGTCTGGCTGGAGACGGCGTTGGACAGCACGACGCGGCCGTTTTCCACAACGGCGGCGGACGTCTCGTCACAGCTGGTTTCCACCGCAAGAATCAGACACCGGCCGCCCTCGGCCGCCTCCGTCCTCTTCACCGCCGGACACCTCCTTCCGCAAATCCGCCCACATGATGAGGGCGTCCTCGCCGTTGTCGGCGTAATAGCCGGGGCGGACGCCGCTGGCAACGAAGCCGAGTTTTTGGTACAAATTCTGAGCGATCCTGTTCGAAACGCGAACTTCCAGCGTCATCCGGACGGCGCCTTTGCGCAGGGCGACGCGCCGCAGCTCCCGCATCAGGCGTTCGCCGATTTTCCGGCCGCGGTAGGCGGGGCGAACGGCGATGTTGGTCACGTGTGCCTCGCCGATTACGAGCCACATGCCGGCGTATCCGACGACGGCCCCGCCGACTTCCGCTACGATGTAGTAAGCCAGCCGATTGTGAACCAGCTCATGGTAAAACGCTTCTTCCGACCAGGGCGCGGGAAACGATTCGCGCTCGATTTGCGAAATCGTCGGAATGTCAGACGTCCGCATTTTCCGCAACCGCACTTCCATCGGCCGCACCCCCCCGTGCCGCGAGCCATTTCTTTTCCGCCTCGGAAAGCTGGGTGTAGTTCGGCACCAAATCGTGCGCGGACGCGATCTGTCCCCGGCGCGCCTTCGCCCAGGCGAGTTCGCCGACGTCGACGGCGGAGACGTCGGCTGCCAGCACGTCGGCGCGGACCGCCGCCTCGGCCGTCGGTCGGCTTTCGCGATGTTTCGGCGACTCGCCCGGTCGGCTTCCGAACCGTTCGGCGACCGCCTGTTCGACCGGCGCGACGTCTCCGACGAAGACGACGCGGACGATGGCTCGCGAAGATGCGGCCGAATCCGCAAGCGCCTTCACTTCGTCCAGCCATTCGGCGACCGGGCGCACGCCGTCCGGGCGAACGGCCGTCCAGCGCGCAGGATCATGCAAATCGCCGCCGTCGCCCTCGGAAGCGTAAAGCCCCGTGTAGACGCGCCCGCGCCGGGCGTCCAGCACCGGCACGACCCAGAGCCGCCCGGCGTCCGGGCCGCCCGCGCCCAAGGCGAGCCGCCGGCCGCGCCACGCCAGCGCCGAGAGCGTCGACACCGCAACGGCGGGAAGGCCGAGCGACCAGGCCATCGTTTTGGCGACGGTGACGCCGATGCGGACGCCGGTGTACGATCCCGGGCCGACGCCGACCGCGACGGCCGCCAGATCGCGGACGTCGACGCCGGCATCGGCCAACAAGTCGCGAAGCGCGGGCACGAGGCGGATCGAATGATTGCGCTCGGCGCGAAAAAACGACTCCCGCACCGGACGTCCGCCGCGCAAGACCGCGGCCGTCATCGCGGAAGTCGCCGTGTCGAAGGCGAGCATGCAGGCGTCATCGGGCCAATATGTCGGCCCGCCGCAGCGCTTCGCACCATTGTTCATACGGTTCCCCCCTCGGTTCGAGCCGGATGTCCCGCCGGTCGCCGCCCGCGTGGCCGATCCGGATGCGCAAATGCCGCGCGGGAAACAGCGCCTCGATGTTTTGCGCCCATTCGACGAGCGTCACGCCCGGTCCGAAAAAATATTCGTCGAGCGCAAGTTCGGAAGCTTCCTCTTCCGACAGGCGATAGGCATCCATATGGTAAAGCGGCAGCCGGCCGTCTTCGTATTCGCGGATCAGCACGAACGTCGGGCTGACGATCTCGCCGCCGACGCCGAGTGCGCGGGCGAATGCGCGGGCGAACGTCGTTTTGCCCGCGCCGAGGTCGCCGTCAAGCCCGATGACCGTTCCCGGGCCGGCCAAATCCGCAATCGCTTTCGCCAACGCTTCCGTTGCCGCCGGGGCATCGGATTCATATCGCCAGATGCTTACGCTCTCGGTCAAAACGCCGTGTCCTCCTTTTTTGCGCGTTGCGTCTCGCGCGTTGCGGTCTACTTATTATACCATTTCCGCGGCCGCAGCCAAAAAAGACGGCACGCCCGGCCGCCGCGCGAAAGACCGAAAAGCCTCCGCGGCGCAGGACGTGCCGTTTTGCCGGCCTTCACTTTTCCGCCAGTTCGGCGACGGGTACGCTGCGGATTCCGGTTTCTTCCCGTCCCTCAAGGCGCACCGTCGCCGTCTGGGTGCGTTCGTCCACTCGTTCGATCCAAACCGGCGTCCCGTTCCACGTCACCGTCACGATGTCTTCCGAGTTCATAATTTCCCGGGCACGACGGACATCCATCTCGGGCATAACCCCCTTTTCGATTAACGTCTCCCTCATGCCGGCGATTCATGCGCCGCGCGGCGCAAGCCCAGCTCGGCGAGCAACGGTTTCTGCGGCAAATAGTGAAGCGACCGCACATACCGCACCGTGCGCGTTTTCGCCCGCATGACGATCGAATGGGTTTCCGCCCGATTGTCCGACAAGTACCGGACTCCGCCGAGAAACTCGCCGGGCGTCACGCCGGTCGCCGCGAAAATGACGTCTTTGTCGCCGACCATGTCGGTCATCGTCAATACTTGGTACGGATCGTCCATCCCCATTTCTTTGCAACGGCGGTAATCGTCGGCGTTCGACGGCATCAGCCTGCCCTGCAGCTCGCCGCCGAGACAACGCAGCGCCGCTGCGGCCAACACCCCTTCGGGCGCGCCGCCGGAACCGAGATAAAGGTCGATGCCGGTCTCCGGAAACGCCGGCGCGATCGCTCCGGCGACGTCGCCGTCGCTCAAAAACTTGATGCGCACGCCGATCTGCCGCAGTCTGCGGACGAGCGAGGCGTGGCGGTCGCGGTCGAGAATCATGACGGTGAGGTCGGAAATCGGTTTGTGAAGATGCTCTGCCGCCTTGCGGATCGTCGTCTCGACCGGATCGGCGATCGACAGTTTGCCGGCCAAAGCGGGGCCGACCGCCAGTTTTTCCATGTAAATGTCCGGCGCGTGCAGCAGGCAGCCTTTGTCGGCGATCGCGACGACGCTCATCGCGTTGTTGAGCCCTTTGGCGACGATCTCGGTTCCTTCGAGCGGGTCGACCGCGACGTCGACTTCCGGGCCGTTCATGTTGCCGACCCGCTCGCCGATGTACAGCATCGGCGCCTCGTCCATTTCCCCTTCGCCGATGACGACCGTGCCGCAGATCGACACCGAGTCGAACATCGCCCGCATCGCGCGCGTCGCAGCGTCGTCCGCGGCGTGCTTGTCGCCCCGGCCCATCCAAGGCGCGGAGGCGAGCGCGGCCAGTTCGGTCACGCGCACGATTTCAAGCGCCAGTTCGCGTTCCATCGCCTCAACCCCCCGTCAAAATGATCGCGGCCGTCTCCTCGATCGCCCGCCCGGTCACGTCGAGAATGCGGCAACCGAGCTTGCGCATGACGCCTTCCGCAAACTCCAGTTCCTCGCGTACCCGCTTCGGGTCGGCGTACATCGCCCCCGGCGGCAGGCCGAGCGATTTCAGCCGTTCGGCCCGAATCCGCCTCAGCGCTTCCGCGTCCATCGTCAGTCCGACGACGCGCGAACTCGGCAGCCGAAACAGCTCGTCCGGCGGGCGGATTTCCGGAGCAAGCGGCAGGTTGGCCACTTTCAGCCCTTTGTACGCCAGAAAGATGCTGAGCGGTGTCTTGGACGTGCGCGACACGCCGATCAGCACGACGTCGGCTTCCACGAATCCGCTGACGTCTTTGCCGTCGTCGTACTTAACGGCGAATTCGATCGCCTCGATGCGGCGGAAATAGTCCTCGTCGAGCTCGTGCTGCGCGCCGGGACGACGTTTCGGCGCGTCGTGAAACGTATCGACGAACGCCTGCAACATCGGCCCGAGAATGTCGACCGTCCGCACGCCGAGCCGCATCGCTTCCTGCCGCATCGTCTCCCGGAGCTCCGGCTGGACGAGCGTATACGCGATGAACCCGCCCGTCGCGGCCGCCTCTTCTACGATGCGGCGCACTTCATCTTCGTGCTTGACGTGTCCGAAACGGCGGATGTTGACGACCGTCCGCTCGAACTGCCGCGCCGCCGCCCTCGTCACCGCCTCCGCCGTCTCGCCCGTCGCGTCCGAACAAAGGTAGATCGTCGGCTTACGGTCCAATCTGCCGGTCTCCTTTCCTCGTCAGGATCAGGGCGCTTCCTGTCCGGGCGCGCCGATCGTTTCGACGAATACTTTGACCACCGTCGTTTTCGTCACCCGCCCGACCACTTCCAGCCGCCCGTTCTCGCCGTCACCGGAAGCCGGCCGGACGACCGGCATACCGTCGATCTGATGCAGGATCATCTTGCGCGCGGCGTCGAGCAGCCTTTCCTCCGGCCGGGCGACGACGACGTGCGGCCGGCGCGTCATGACGACGGACACCGGCAACTGTGCGCCCTGCGGGCCGCCGACGAGCACTTTGAGCAAGTCTTTCCGGGATACGACGCCGGCCAGATCCCCCGTCTCGTCGACGACCGTCAGGCTGCCGACGTCCTGCGTAAACAAAGCGACGACCGCGTCGTTGACGCTCGCCGTCTCCCGCACGACGGCCGGAACCCCCATGACTTCGTCGACGCGAACGTCCGCGGGATCGGGCACGCCGCGGCGGTCCGGATAGGGCCGCTTGCCGGGAAAATAGCCGACTTTCGGCTTGGCTTCGGCCAAACCGAGCATGACCAAAAGCGCCAGATCCGACCGGAGCGTCGGCCGGGACACGCCGACCATCTCCGCCAGCTGTTCGCCGGTGATCGGCGCGTGTTGCCGGATCAGGCGCAGCAATTCCGCTTGTCTCGGCGTCAGCTCGATGGAAAGCGCCTCCTTTGCCCGATGGTTTCTATCGTGTCGTCGGATTTCGATTTGACCCTTAGCAATTTTGTAGCATATATCGATTTAAGACGCAACAATTTCGCGAGACGAAAAAAAAAAAAACGCGGCGGCGACCGCCGGGAAATCCCCGGACGCCGCCGCCGCGCCACTCGCGCCGTCACGCGCCCGCCTCGTCGGTCCATCGGAACGACCGCAGCGCCTCGTCGATGCGCGCAAGGTTGAACGGCGTCGCGTATGCTTCCTTTAGCCTGTAGGCAATCATGTACACGCGGCCGCCGTGTTCCGCCAGATACATCGTCGTCCGCTCGATGACGCCATGTTCCGTCGTCTCGACGACGAACCGATGGGCAGGGCTCCCCTGAAACGTGATGGAGGTCGACTCCACCAGTTTGCCGAGGCCGAACGATTCCATCTGCTTCAGGACCGCTTCCGTTTGCCGCACCTGGTCCTGCAGCGTTCCTTCTTCCTGGATCTGGACGTCGAAACTTCCGCCGTCGAAAGCATACGAAACGGCCGAACCGTCGGAGAGATCCGCATTCTTATACCAATAGGCGGGCACCTCCAGCGAATAATGATATTTGCGGCTGGCATATCGCGACTTTTGCCCCGTCCCGAACGCTTCGTCGGGATCGGGCAGTCGTCCGAACCGGCGGTCCAGTGCATCGGTGTCGATCGACAGCGACGACGTCAGACTGCGGAACATCATGTCCGCCGCACGCAGGTCGGACGATTTGCCGTACGATAGGATGAACCGGTATTTGTAAGGTCCCTTGAACAAGTACAACACGCGGCTTTCCGTCCAGTCGTCGCCTTCCGTCACGCGGTACGTCACCGACCGGGCGGGTACGCCGGCGACGGTCGACGGTTCCGCATCGCCGATCCGGCGGTACGACGGAAGCACCGTTTCTTCAAAACGGCGTCTTTGCCGCTCTACCCAAGCGTCGAGCGTGTCGCCTTCCGCCGCGGAGCTGACGGTGACTTTAAGCTCGAGCCGTTCGTCGTCCGTATGGTAAAAACGTGTTTCCGATTCCCCGCTTTCCCAACCGGCGGGCAATTCGAACGAATAGGCGTAAGTCGCGCTTACGTATTTCCGAAAACCGTCCTTGAACTTCGAAATGTCCTTGATCAGCGGGTCGTTCGCCGCAAAAACCGGCCGGAAGCTGTTCAGCAAATCCTGAAAGATTTTGTATTTCGACGGGTTGTTATATAATTCCTCGCGCGTTTCGAACTGCAGCACGTACAGCCGTCCGTCGTTTTGATAGGCCCGCAGCTCCTCGTACACGTTCCCCGACTTCGCCAGGACGAACGCGTAAGGATATGCCGCGTCGGATACATAACGCGAATCGATGACCGTCTTGTACGTCTCGTCCTTGAGCCGGTCGATCAGGTCGTCGGGCGAATTCGCTTCAGCGATCCGCTCGACTGCAAGCGACAGCTCATAATCGCCCTTCATATCCGAAAACATGACGCGGTCGGCGTTGGAGGATTGGTACACTTTCATAAGGCTGGAGGGGTATTTCATGGACCAATTCTGGTAGCTGTCGCCGATCCGCTTTTTATCCGCGTCTTCGTGTAGGCGCGCTCCGCCGAACGGATTGCCTTCCGGGAGGCGGGCGACGACGATCTCGCCGGTCTGTGGATAAAACTTGACGGCCGCCCCGAACGCCGCGGCGACCGCTCGAACCGGCGCCCACCATATCCCGCCGGCGACTTCCGGAGCCGTCGGCCACTCTTCGGATTTCCCGTCGACGACGACCGTCTTTTGCCCCGCGTACATCCGGATGCTCCGCTTGCCGTCCGTCAGGACGACGCCGCCGTCTTTCTCCGCGACGAGCCGGGCCCCGAACGCCGCGGCCACCGGCTCAAGCGGCGCTACCGCCGACCCGTTTACCAGCCGGGGCGGCTGGACGTCGACGACGCGGCCGTTGGCCATCGCCTGACCGTCGCCGAGCCGCAGCCAAAGGTCGACGCGCGTTTCGGCGCCGTTTCGGCTCCCGTCGGCCGATGCAGGCACTTCCGGCGTCCCGGTTTTCCGCGTCGGCGGCGCTTCCGGCTCTTCCGCCAGCTCGATTTCGCGGACGACGGTGCGGCCGTCGCTTTCCATCGTCAGCCTGACGCGGTCGCCGGGCAAATACCGCTTCAGCAGTTCGTTCAGCTCGAGCAGCGTATGCACGGGCCGGCCGTCGACGGCAAGCAGCTTGTCGCCCTCGCGGACGCCGGCGGCCGCGGCTTTTGAAGAGCCGTCGACAAGCACGACTTCCAGCGGATCGTCGGTCGGCAGGCCGATCACCGCCGCCCAGCTTTCTTCGGTTTCGAAGCCGAGATAGGCGCGCCGGACGCGGCCGTATTTTTCGAAATGGTCGAGCACGACCCGCACCGTGTCGGCGGGGATGGCGAACCCGACGTTGTCGACGCCGTAATCGACGAATTTGAGCGAATTGATGCCGATGACGCGCCCTTCGGCGTCGACGAGCGGCCCGCCGCTGTTGCCGGGATTGATGGCGGCGTCGGTCTGCAGTAACCGGTACTTGCCGTTGACCGAGCGGTCGACGCCGCTGACGACGCCGACCGTTACGGAATTGCGCAGGGAGAAAGACACCGGCGTGCCGATCGCCACGACGGGATCGCCGGGCTGAACGCGGACCTCGGAGGCGAGCGACGCCGCCGGCAGCCTGAGCGCGTTGATCCGGACGAGCGCCAGATCGCTTTCTTCGTCCGCAAACACGGCGCGCCCCGGAAATTGTCGGCCGTCCGACGTGACGACCGTCAGTCCCTCGAGATCTTTCACGACGTGGGCGTTCGTCACGATCCACCCGTCCGTCCGGACGATCAGTCCCGTGCCGTGGGCGAGCTGAAACCGGTCGACTTCTCGCTCGCCTTCATCGGAAGGCGCCTGACGGCCGATGATGGCGACGACGGACGGAGAAATGCGCTCGACCGTCTGCGCGATACGGCCGGAAAACAACGCCTCGGTGACGGCGGCGTTCGGTTCGGCAGCCGAGACATTCGACGACCAAGCGGGCCCGGTCGCCGAAAACGCCGCCAGGGCGACCGCCAAGCACGATATCATCCGGAGCAGCGCGTCTCGTTTCCGTTTGCGGAATCGGAGATTCGACACGGAGATTCCCCTTCCCACACGAAATGAAACGCCGGAAAGCGCGTCTGGCGTTTCCGGCATATGGAGAGTTCTTGTTCGATTGTACCACAGGAAAAAACGAAGGGAAAGCGATTCATTTCTTCGGTTTGGCGGCGTTTTGCGCGTACAAGATCCACTTGATCGCCTCGGCCCGCGTTGCGGATGCATGCGGGTCGAAACGGCCTCCTCCCCTGCCCGATACAAACCCGGCTTCCGCCCCGGCGGCAACAAATCCACGCGCCCAGTCGGGAATCTCACCGTCGTCCGCAAACAGCGTTCCGGTTTTCACGTGTCCCGGGATGCCCACCGTCCGTCCGATCACCGTTACCATCTCCGCCCGCGTCATCGTCCGGTTCGACCGGAATGTCCCGTCCTCATACCCTTCCACCATCCTCTCCCGCACCGCCGCCGCCACGTACGGCCGCGCCCAGTCTGGAATTTCCCTTTCATCCGCAAACCCGATCGCTTCGTTCTTCGACGAGACCTCCAATCCCAGCGCTACCACCAACAATTTGACGAACTCCGCTCGAGTGATTTTCGCGTCCGGCCGAAACGTCCCGTCTTCATACCCTTCTGCCCAGCCGCGTTCGACCGCCGTCCGAATCCACCCTTCCGCCCAGTGGCCCGTGATGTCCACAAATCCGCCGGTTACCACCGTCCGGTTTATGGCATACGTCTCCATCTCCAGCGCCGAATTCACCGTCTTGACTTCCTCCAACGTCACGCGCGCAGGCCCGCCCCGCAACACTTCAAACGTCAGCGTGCACAGCGTCTTGTCCCCGCTTTCTCCTGGCACTTCCCCAATTTTGGTATGTGCAAACTGAATCTGGTCTCCCTGAACAATCGGATCGACCGAAAAACCGTCAACGACGCTCTCGGCCTTCTTCAGACGCAGCGCCTTCGGATCGACCCGCAGCGTGATTTCATAAGCGTACAGATCCGCTAAATTCCGCCCGATCACCGACACCTGAAGTTCCCGACCGGCCGTCATCGACCCGCCTTTGACCGCCAGCTCAAACGACGGCGCACCGGCGGCCGATGCCGGCAGCGGGAACAGAAACACCGCCAACGCCAACGTCAAGAAAACCGCAACTCCCGATCCCGTTTTGCGAGTCGTCATACCCTTCTTCATCCTTTCCGACTTTCCGAAAATTCGGGAGGAAGACGGACTCGCCTTCCTCCCGCTTACGGTTACTGCGTTGCCCATTCCACCAAAATCATCCGCGCGATCGCCGCAAGCACCCGCAGGGTAATGCGCCCCTCGTCGAACAGGTCCGCCTTGGCGATTTGCGACCAGTTCGGATCCGCCGACGTCGCCCCATAGAACTTCGCCACAATCGCCAAATCCCGGATCGACACCTGCGTCGCTCCCTCGACCAGAGTAACTACCTGCGCTTGGAATTGCCGCACCGCTTCGTTCAACGCCGCCGTCGCCGCGTCCACGTCGGCCTGCGTCGCCCACGCATTGTCGCGAACCGTCACGGCCGCCTGGATCGCCGCCGCAAGCGCCGCTTTCGCACCGCTCCGGTATTGCCCGACTTTCGTGCCTTCCACCGCCTTCTCATACCGGCCTTGCGCCGCCGCAATCGCCTGCTTGAGCGCGGACTTGTCGACGTTCACCGGCGGCGAAGGCGGAGGAGGCAGAATGACCGAATTCCGGAAAGCGGTCATCGCGTTTTGTAGCATCGCGACCGCCGTATCCACCTGAACTTGAGTCGACGCCGGGTTGTCGCGCACCGCGATCGCCGCATCGATCGCCGACCGCAGCATCGCCTTGGCCGCAGGCGAATACTGGCCAGGCTGCGTGCCTTCCGGCGAAGTGTCGTACAACTCTTGCGCCTCGGCGATCACCGCGTTCAGCGCCGTCTTGTCCGCCAGATGGACGATCAGCGTCAGCGACGCTTGCGATAGTTCGACGGTTCCGGGCTCGCCGTTGCGCGACACCTGGAAGTCGGACAGCCGCACCGTCGTGCTTCCGGGTGCCGCATCCGCTTTCACCCGACCGCGCAGGACGAACAGGTTTCCGTCGGTGGTGACGGCGCCGGCCTCGCCGGAGCTTGCCATGATGACCCGGACTTGGCCGTCGGCGGGCCGGACGGCAGTGTCAAGGACCGTAAAGTTCTGCCGCAACGACTCAATGGCGTTCGGCGCCAGTTTCAAGTATCCGTACGTATCGTCGGTGACAGTGTCGAATTCGAGTCTGGCCGGATCATAATTGACAATCACGTCCAGCGCCGTGAACCCGTACGTTACGCCCGTCACGCCGACGGTCAGATCCAACGGTCTTCCCGCGACCGCGATCCCGGGACCCGAAACGGCGGACCGCGCCCAGGCACCTTCCGGCGGCCATTCGCCGACTTGGACTTCCATCGTTTTCGTCAGGACGGTCCCGCCGAGATCGGGGAACGCGTCGACGGTGAGCGTGATCACCGCATTTCCGGCGCCCACCGCCGTGACCAATCCGCTGTCCGGATCTACCGTCGCCGCCTCCGGATTATCCGAACTCCAGCGGACGAACCGGACGTCCGCATTCGGCGGATCAAGAGCTGCAACAAACTGCTTCGTTTCGCCCGGCCTCATCCTGATCGTTGTCCCGTCGACCGGCGTTCCTGCCGAATCGCGAATGCCGACGGATCTCAACGGAACGAGATCAGGTGTCAGCGCATAGACGTTGAAATTGTCGAGCCATGTCGTCCACGACGTGTTTTGCCCCGCCTGCCGGACCAGAACGAACTGGATTTTTCCGACGTCATTTGTATAGACCGTGTTCGGATCAAAAGGAATATTCTTGATTTCCGACGTGACGGAAGGATTGTCCTTGTTTGTCACCGTCAGGTTGATGGTTCTCGATACAAAATCGAGTGTGACCCGAATATGGTACAACGCGTCGTTGACGTTGAACCCGGTTCCGACGGGATTTCCCGTAATGACGGCGTTGGAAGCCGTGCCTCCTGTTCCGTAAATCATTTCCTGTCCAGATCTGTACTGTAGGGTCAAATATCTTCTTCCGGCACTGTCCTCGATGCTGAGCTGGGCGCCAGGCGACCCGGAGGGAGTGCCCACGTTCCAGTCAAAATCGAGCATCACTTTTCGGTTTACGATCGGCCGCGTGAAAACTTTCTGAGTGCTTCTGACGCCAGCTCCACCGCCCTGAAGCCAGAAAACGCGGTTGCCGTCGGGCAATTGTGCGACGGCGCCGCCGAGATTGCCGCTACCGCCGGCTGTTCCTGTTCTCGCCCCCCACGCGTCTCCGGTCATCCGGTTGTCGAAGCTTTCGCTGATCACCGGCACATAAACCTGGGCCGTCGCAGTAAAACCGCCATCCACTGTCGCTGCCGTAATCTCCGCCATACCGGACTTTTTCGCCGTTACGTTCCCGAATTCGTCTACCGCGGCGACGGCCGGGTTGCTGGACGACCAAACGACGTCGTTCTCGGTCGCTTCCAGCGGAAGAACGGTCGCAACCAGCCGAACGCGCGGTTCTTCGGGAGCAGGATTCGTTTCACTGAAATGATCGGACGCGAAATAATAAGTATCCGGATTCACCGTAACTCCCGTCGCGGCCACCGGCGCGGACTGGACGTTGACGACGCACGTCTGGCTGAAACCGCCGTCTTCCGTCGTCGCCGTAATCGTAACCGTACCGGGCGAAACTCCCGTGACGCGGCCGTTTCCATCCACCGTTGCTATAGACGGATCAGAAGAAGTCCAGATCACTCTCGGATTCGTCGCGTTGGGCGGCTCGACGAAAGCAACAATTTGTTTTGACATACCTACCAACACGTTCAAAACGGATTTACTCAGCGTTAAACCTTCCACGTTTACAGCGTTAACCGTAATCTGGCTTGTTGCACTCAACGCAGGATTATCGTTCGAAACGGCCGTAATCGTCGCCGTACCCACCGATAAACCTGTAACGAGGCCGTTTTCGTCCACACTCGCCACTTCCGGGTTCGAAGACACCCACGTTACCTTCTGATTTGTGGCAAACGACGGCGTAACGATAGCCTGCAGTTGCAGGGTTTCACCTACGAAAACGGTCGCATTCGTTTTGTTCAGCGCAATCCCCGTGGCCGGACAATAAAGGTTGAGATCCCGCTGCGCATACCCGGTGGTGACGTCGACTGTAACCGTCTCCGGCTCACAGCCTGCACTTGAGGCGTTCAACGTAATATTGCCGGAGATCGGAACATTGGAGAACGAATAATATCCATTGGCATTGGCCGTCGTCGAATAGGTCGTTCCGTCCGCTTCGAGCGTTACGGTCGCACCGCTTAGCCGTTTGCCGCTACGATTTTCCACCCATCCGCTGACCAACCCGGTAGTTCCCCTCGGAATGGGACCTGTCATAATCCGGGGCACAGGCGGTTCATTCATGCCGACCCCCAGGTAAAAGCTGGTATGAGGCGGTTGGTTATATCCGACGTTTTGCCATGCGATTCCAAGACGGTAAACTGGGTCGTGCATTAGCGTATAAATTCGGTAATTGGTGACGTCGGTCGTTGTATATATCCTGAGTGCGCTGCTGTCCTCCAGTCTCCAGATTACTTCTTCTCTCCAATCTCCAAACAGATCGGCCTGAAGAACGGGATTGCCTTTCGTGCCGTTGTTCGAAAATGTACCCGTAGCCACCAGCAAATCGACCGTTTGTTGATTTTCATAATCCCACTTCGCGATCCTTCCGACGCCGACGCCTCGCGAAGCGTCATAGTAATGATCGAGAATTTCGCGCAACAGGTCCCCGTCCCACCAAATCACGAAATTGGCCGGCGGAATCCGATTCGAGATTTTCAGTCCTGTCGTCGTATAAATTCCGCCCGTTTCCGAATTCCAGACCGGTTCGCCGATCGCCCACGCCTCGGCGCCGGGATATCTCGGATCGATGTCGGCCGCCGCTCCCCGACCGACGTCGTAATTCGTCGCCACCTTCCAGATCATTTGCCCCGTTGCGGCGTCCCACATCGCAATCCCGGCGTCGTTCGGCACAGGCTCGCTGACCTTGAAGACTTCAAGCCCGGGTCTTGCCGGGTCAAAATCGCTGACATGCAACGCGTCCCCGTGCCCCACGCCGGTTGTATACAAGCCTTGGCCGTTGTCATCGACCGTCATCCCGCCGTAAATGATCTCGTCTCTTCCGTCCCCGTCGACGTCGGCAACGCTCAGGTTGTGGTTGCCTTGACCCGCGTAGGCATAGAGGGGATTGTTCGGATCGTGCGTCGTATCAAACGTCCATAATTTTGTAAGTTGACCGTCGCGCCAGTTATAGGCCACAAGCACCGTGCGCGTGTAGTAGCCCCGCGCCACCACAATGCTCGGACGCTCGCCGTCCAAATACGCGACGGCCGCCAAAAAGCGGTCGACGCGGTTGCCGTAGCAGTCGCCCCAGTCGCACACGTTGCCGCGCGGCGGATCATAAGGCACCGTGACCATCGCCCGTCCCGTCAATCCGTCAAAAACCGTCAAATATTCGGGACCTTGCAAAATATAACCGTTCTGATTCCGGTAATCCGCGTTCGGATCGCCGATGACCGTTCCCCGGCCGTCAACCGTTCCATCGGCCGTCTTCGCTACGACTTCCGCCCGGCCGTCTCCGTCGAAATCGTACACGAGAAACTGAGTATAGTGTGCACCAGCACGAATGTTCGGACCGAAATTGATCCGCCAGAGCCGTGTGCCATCGAGTTCATAAGCGTCCAGATAAACCGGACCGGTATATCCAGCCTGCGAGTTGTCTTTTGAATTGCTCGGATCCCATTTCAATACGATTTCATAATCGCCGTCGCCGTCGAGATCGCCGACGCTGGCATCATTGGCGCTGTAGGTATAGGTTTCGCCGACGGGCGTAACGCCACCGGGCGGTTTCTGGATCGGGACATCGAGGTAATTCGTCGCCCACACACGTGCCGTCTCCGCTTCGTCTGGACGCTCGGAACCTGCAACCACCGGACGTATTTCATAAATGTCGCCCGGCCCTCCTGCGGGATCCAACCAATTGGTAGCACCGTTTATCGGCGTTTCGTTGATTTTCACCCCGTTTCGGTAAATATTGAAAGAAATATCAGGAGAATCCGTTCCGAGCAACCTCCACCCGATAAAAACGCCCCCGCCTGTCACGACCGCTACAGGAGCACGGTTCAGCCGTTCCACATGTAACGCACCGTGCCCTGACCTCCGCTGCTTGCGTCCGATGTGCCAGGCTGGACGCCGAAACCGGAAAACGCGACTGTCGCGGCCAAAACGATAGCGCTCCAGCGTGCCATTCGAGTTCTCCTCCTTGCATCGGAAAACTCTCTCGGTTTTCAACATCATTATCGAGCCGAAATCGGGAAAAAACATTACAGAAAACCGACTTTCCGGTACAAAAATCCGGTTCGTGCGCCAGAATCGGTCGGAAAAACCCGTCTCAAAATCCGTGCAAATTTTTGCGAAAATCCTGTATGATTGAATACAGATGCGGACAACGTCCGGCGCATGACCCCTTCGGGGCGAAAGCGAAAACGCTCGAAGGGAATCGTCCGCGCGAAAGAAGGTGCGGTTTTGAAAAAGGCTCTCGTCTTGACCGGTGATTTCGGCGAAGGGCACAAACAGGCCGCCCAGGCGCTCCTGGAAGCGTCCCGAAACGTTTCTTCGCAAATCCGACTTGAGATTCGGGATTTCATCGCCTGGACGCGTCCTTATTTGCACCACGTCAGCCGGTTCGTCTACATGCAGGGGGTCAAGCATTCCCCGTCGCTGTACGGGTATATGTTTGAGAAAACGCGGCAACCCGGCCGCTTGATGGAGTGGCTGCGCCGGTTCCGACCTGTGGGGCTGTCGCGGCTTGCGGACATGATCAACGCCGAACGGCCGGATGTCGTCGTGTCCACACTGCCGATGGCATCGGCGTCCGTCTCGTTGGCGAAAGCCGAGGGATTGCTCGGTGCGCCGCTGGTCACGGTCATCACCGACCATACCGACCACAGCTACTGGTTGCACCCTTGCACGGATTTGTACCTGGTCGGTTCCGAACAGGCGCGGCAAATGCTTCAGCGGGCCGGCGTCCCCGACGAACGGATCGCGGTGACCGGCATTCCGGTTCATCCGAAGTTTTCGTTTCCGTTTTCAAAACCGGAACTGCGCAAAAAATACGGGCTGCGCACCGATGTTCCCGTCGTGATCGTGATGGGGGGCGGCTACGGTCTGATCGGGGAGGACGTCGTCGATCTGTTTTTCGGGGAGCGGCTTGAGGAGAAGCTACAAGTGCTGTTCGTGTGCGGGCGTAACCGTCGGCTGTATCGGAAACTGCTTGCCCGGCTTTCCGAAGGCGCGCTGTCCGGCCACGACATCCGAGTGTTCGGTTATGTTTCGGACATTCACGAACTGATGGCGTTGTCCGACCTGCTCGTCACCAAATCCGGCGGACTGACGACGAGCGAAGCGGTGACGGTGGAACTGCCGATGATTCTTTACAAACCGATTCCCGGTCAGGAAACGGACAACGCGCAGTTCCTGACGTCGGCGGGAGCGGCGACGCAGGCGCACAACGCGGCCGAGCTCGAACGGCTCGTCCGGGAGACGGCGCGCGATCCGGCCCGACTCGAAGCGATGCGCGCGGCCGCGCGCCGTCTTCAGACGAAACATTCCGCTCTCCGCGCGGTCGAAGCGATTGTCGGAGTGGCCGAGCGTTCTCGCCCGCAGCCCGCATGGGAGCGCGCGCCGTCGCTTCCGGTTTGACCGAAGGAGGGAAGGCCATGCGCGGATTTATCGAATTGATGATCGATTGGTTGAAATGGTTCGCCGTTTTTTACGCCGTCGTGCCCTCCCTGCTCGCCCGACTGTTCGGATTCCGAGCACTTCGGCGCATCCGCTGCGCCAACCGCGTCGCGCTGACGTTCGACGATGGTCCGGATCCCGTCTACACGCCCCGGCTGCTCGACTTGCTCAGGCGTTACGGCGTGCGGGCGACCTTTTTTCTGGTCGGCGAGCGCGTGGAAAAGTATCCGGACCTCGTCCGCCGCATCCGCGACGAAGGGCACCTGCTGGGCATCCACAACCATCGCCACCGGGCGAACTGGCTGATGAGTCCCTTCGGCGTCCGCAAAAAACAGCTCGCGCGCACGGCCGACGCGATCGAGCGCTGCACCGGCGAACGGCCGCGGTATTACCGGCCGCCGTGGGGATTGATCAATCTGTTCGACCTGACGTTGCCGCGCACGTACCGGATCGTGCTCTGGTCGGTCATGGGGTGGGACTGGTGGCAGGCGAGCGCCCGCCAGAGGCTCCGCAAACAGCTGCTCGACGTGCGCGGCGGCGATATCGTCCTTCTTCACGATTGCGGCGAGACGCCCGGCGCAAACCGGAAAGCGCCGGAAGCGATGCTCGGCGCCCTGGAAGACACGTTGCCGGTGCTGATCGGTCGCGGCGTCGAGTTTGTTCGGATTGACGAACTGGAAGAAACCGCCGAACAGCTCGCCAAACCGTCCCGACTCAAGCGGCTCGTCGTGGGCGCCTGGCTGTGCTGGGAGCGCGTCGTCGCGGCCGTGCTCCGGTTTCGCGCCGTCGGAGGACCGGATTCGTTGCTTCGCTTCCGGATCGCCAAGTATCACCGCCGCATGCCTCTGCCGCTCGGCGACGACGTCACTTTGCGCCGCGGCGACCGAATCGTCGAGCTTCATTTCGACAACGCGCGGCTTTATCGTTTGTCGTTGGAAGCGTCTTCCGCCGTGCAACTGGCCGTCATGCTGCTTCGCGAAGTCGAACGGCTGCTTCCGGTTTTGGCCGATACGATCGCCTCATCGCCGAAAGCGCGGCTCGCCCGGGCGTTGTACGGCATCAGCCTGATCCACCGCGGGCCGGAGCGGTTCGGCTTTCGGATTTACGACTTGCCCGACGGCTTCTTCACCCGCCTTACGGGAGTATACTTGCGATTGTTGCTCGCCGCTGTTCATCCTTCGGGCAAAAACCGACTGCGCGAACGGCCGGAGCTGCTCGTCCCGAAACAGATCGCCATGCCGCTCGAAGACCTTTTCCGCCGCCACGGGACGCGGCGCGGGCACGGCGAGCCCCGATCCGCCTCCGCCGGCGAAACCGCCTGAACCTGAACTTCACAACCTCCAAACGTTCACGGCCCCGAGGCGGGATTGTCGGCGGAACCGCCCGCGTCCGCCGGCATGTTCAACACTTCGCGAATCGCCACCTCCAGTTGGCGGTCGCCGGGCTCTCCGGGCAACACGTTCGGGCTGTCGTTTTCGACCGTCACGTCGGGTACGATGCCGGTGCCATGAATCGAGAACCCGCCCGCCGTCTGATAGCGCGCGGTCGTCATCTGGAAGCCGGATCCATCGCCGAGCTCATACCACGTCTGGGAAATCCCCTTGCCGAACGTTTTCGTGCCGACCAGCCGCCCGAGCTTCAAATCCCGAATCGCTCCGGAAAACACCTCGGAAGCGCTCGCCGTCGAGCCGTTGACCAGCACGACGAGCGGCTTGCCGAACGGCCGATCCGACTCCGCGCGCGACCAAAGCGTCTGCCGCGGTCGGTTGCGGTATTCGAGATGCATGATCGGCTTGCCCTTCGGAACGAACAGCGAGCTGACGCCGATCGCCTCGTCGAGCAACCCGCCGCCGTTATAGCGAAGGTCGAATATGAGCCTTTTCATGCCGAGAGCGTTCAGTTCCTCGATCGCCTTGCGCACGTTTTCGGTCGCATGACCGGTAAAGCCGTACAGGCGGATGTAGCCGACGCCCCGTTCCTGATCGAGCATGCGGTGTTCCGTGTTCGGCACCTGGATGACCGCACGGCGCACGGAAACGTCGATCGGCTCCGTTTGCCCCGGCCGCTCGAGCCGCAGCCGAACGACCGAACCTTTCGGACCGCGCACGAGATCGACCAGCTCTTCCAGCCCGAGTCCCCCGACCGGCCGGTCGTCGACCGACACGATCCGGTCATGCGGCCGGATGCCGGCGGAAGCGGCCGGCGTGTCGGGATAGACGGTCTGGATGACGAACGCGCCTTCCGCCGTCTTTTCGACGACGACGCCGATGCCGACGAGTTCGGAGTGCAGGTGCGACATCCGCTCGCGGAATTCCTCGGCCGTATAATAATTCGCGTAATCGTCGCCGAGCGATTGCAGCATTCCTTCGATGGCAGCGTCGGCCAGCTTGCTTCCGTCCGCCGGATCGACGAAATGCCGTTCAATAAGCCGCTCCGCCCTCGCGATTTTCCAGACCGGGGCTGCCTCCGTATTCAGCTTGGAGGCGATGATTTCGTTCAACGTCAAAAAAAGGCCGCTTGCGCCGGCGACATAACCGGCGGCCAGGCAAACGACGGCCGCCGCCGACGCCGCGATCCGTCCCGCGATCCGTCCCCGCATCCGATTCGTCCCGCTCCTTTCGCCAACACCGTTCATGTTTGCCGCGACGAAGCATAGGTTCTGAACAAGGCAAGACAGCCGCGCAGAAACGCAATTTCATCCTCGGTCAGGGAATCGTCGGGATGTTCCGGAATTCTGCCCCAATCGACCCGTTCGCCGTCCTGCGGCGGCCGTGATATAAATTCCCTCCCCGTCAACAAATAATCGATCGAAACGCCGTACAGCTCCGCCAGCCGACGAAGCGTCCGCATGTCCGGTTCGCGGTAGTTGCGCTCGTAGCCGGAAAGCGTTCCGTTCGAGATGCCGACTTTCGCTGCCGCCTGGATTTGGGTCATGCCGCGACGCTCCCGGGCGCGTCTGAGCCGTTCGCCGAGTTGTTCCATCCCGTTTCACCCGCCTTCGCGCTTCATCGGGTTTTTTTGAGCGTTCAGCGTCTGCTATTTAACTATACCACATTCCGCGGCCGCGATACGCAAGATCGGCCGCCGTCGGACGTTTTCGGACGTCGGTGCGAAAGTCGCAGACGGAAACCGAGCCTCGCCTCCGGGGACGCAACGAAATTGACCGTCGGTCATCTTTTGCGCTACCATAAAAGGCGTGAGAAAACGATGCCGAAAGGGGACGAAAGCCATGATCCGACACTGGCGCGCCGCCGCTTTGGCGTTCTGGCTGGCGGCTTTCGCGGCGTCGCTGGCGTTTTTGCCGGATCTGGGCGCCATCGTGCGGCAGCGCGATCCGAACATGCTGCCCGCCGACGCCGAAACCATCCGCGCCGCCGAGGCGCTTCGGCAAATCCGGCCGGAACGGCGGGCGAAAGCCGAAGCCGTCCTTGTCTTCGCTCGGAACGGCGGTCTGACCGACGCCGACCGGCAGTGGCTGAACGGCGAGATCGAAGTCTGGCGGCAGCACGCGGATGAATGGGGTATCGCCTACGTGTCGGCCGACGAGGCGGTGGAAAGCAAAGACGGCTCCGTGCGCCTCTTGACCGTCGGTTTGCGGGAATCGGCGCTGTCCGCCGTCTCCCGCGACGCCCTGAAAAACTTGCGCGAACGCATGCAAAACCGCCCTGCCGGCACGGAAGCGTACTGGACCGGCGACGCCCCGATTTTCATCGACCTACAGGACTCGGCGGAAGCCGGCCTTCACCGCACGGAGGCGTTGACCGTCGCGCTCGTCATCGTCATTCTGCTGATCGTGTTCCGGTCGCCGGTCGCGCCGCTCGTCCCGCTGGCGACGATCGGGCTGGCATTCGTCATCTCGCGAGGTCTGGTCGGCCTGGCGGCCGAACGGTGGGACTTGCCGGTGTCGAACTATACGCAGTCGTTTCTCGTCGCGGTGTTATTCGGCGCCGGAACCGACTACTGCATTTTGCTGATGCACCGTTTCCGCGAAGAGCTAAGCCGCGGCCGTGACGTCGGCGACGCCGTCCGGGCGACGTTGCGCTCAGTCGGCAAAACGGTTGTGTTCGCCGCCCTGACCGTCCTGATCGCTTTTTCCCTGATCGGATTTTCGCAATTCGGCCTGTACCGATCGGCGGTCGGCGTGTCGATCGGCATGGCCGTCGCGCTGACGGCCGTGCTGACGTTCGCCCCAGCGGTCATGGCGCTGCTCGGTCGGCGGCTGTTTTGGCCCGTGCGCGTGGAAACCGGCCGCGGACACCGCGAATCGCGGTTTTGGGACCGGCTCGGCGCGCTGGCCGTCCGCCGTCCGGCCGTCGTCCTGATCGTCGCGCTGGCGGTGACGCTTCCGTTTGCGTCGACTTATCGAGATCAGCGTTCGTTCGACCAACTGTCGGAAATCGATCCGTCTTTCGAGTCGGTGCAAGGTTTTCAGAAAATCGAGCAAGCTTTCGGTTCCGGTGAAATTTTTCCAGTCACGGCGGTCGTCCGCGTTCCGCAATCGCTGCGCTCGCCCGAAGGCATCGCCGCCGTGGAACGCGTCAGTGCGGCCGTCGCGCAGGCCGATCATGTCGTGAAGGTGCGCAGCGCCTCGCGGCCGGCCGGCGTGCGGATCGAGGAACTGTCTGCCGAAAACCGCCTCGACGCCGTACGCCGCGGCGTCGACGAGATGGCCGCACGGATGCAGGAACAGCAGCCGAAGGTCGGCGAACTCGCAGGAGCGATCGGCCGCATGTCGACGGAAACGCGCCGCGCGTCCGACGGTCTGGCGGCGGCGGCCGACGGCCTGGGCCGACTTCGCGGCGGAGCGGAACAGCTCGGGCAGTCCGCGGCCGCGCTCGGTTCCTCCTTCGACGCCCTGCTTAAATCGCATCCGGAGCTCGCAAACGACCCCCGCGTGCCGGCGCTGTCGCAGGGGCTCCGGCAAATCGGCGAAGGCGCAAGGTCGCTGGCGAACGGGATCGGCGAAGCGCAGACCGGCGTCCGCTCCGCCGCGGACGGACTCGGCCGGCTCGCCGACGGCCAGCGTCAAGCTGCCGACGGCGCGGCGCAGCTTGAAAACGGGCTGAAAGAGACCGTCGACGCGCTGAAACGCGTCTCGTCGGCGCTGGCCGATGTCCGCGCCGAAGGGTGGAACATTCCGCCGGAAGCCTGGAACCGGCCGGAGCTGCAGAAAGCGTTCGACGTTTACTTGTCTCCGGACGGCACGATCGCCCGATTCGATCTCGTGCTCGACGTCGATCCGTATTCGAAAGAAGCGATGCGGCTTGTCGACGACCTGCGCCGCCGTGTTGCCGAATCGGTCCGGTCGGCAGGCCTTCGCGACGCGGAAGTGACGCTCGCCGGCATCGCCGCCCAAAACGCCGAGCTCGACGACGTTACCCGTGAAGATTTCCGCCGTACCGGCGCATGGGTGCTCTTCGGCATCGCCGCCGTGCTTGCGCTCATGTTGCGGTCCGCCGCGGCACCCGTTTACATTTTGCTTTCGCTCGGGTTAAACTATCTGGTAACCGCGGGACTTCTGGAACGCATTTTCGTCGACGTCCGCGGGGAACCCGGCCTGTCGTGGGCGGCGCCGTTCTTCGTGTTCCTGGCGCTGACCGCGCTCAGCGTCGACTACGGCATTTTCCTATTGGCCCGGCTGAAGGAAGAACAGGCCGCCGCGGCGTCCGGCGTCGGCGACACCGGTGCGGAAGCAGTCGAACCGATCCGGCGGGCGATGGCGAAAACCGGCGGCGTCATCACGTCGGCCGCCGTCATTTTGGCCGGGACGTTTTCGGCCTTTCTCCCGTCGGGCGTCGTGCCTCTCATGCAAATCGGCTCCGGCATCGTCGTCGGTCTTGCGCTATACACATTCGTCTTTCTCGGCTTTGCCGTTCCCGCGCTGATCCGGTTGCAAACGAGGAGGTGACCGCCCGATGTATGTGGCGACGTCGGCCGAAATGCGGGAGCTCGACCGCTACGCCGTCGAAACGATCGGCATCCCCGTCGCGTCGCTGATGGAAAACGCCGGTTGGGAAACGGCGCGAACCGCCGAGGCGTTTTTGCAGAAGAAATTGCGGTCGCGGACAGTTTCAGGCGATCGCGCGTTTTCGTGGATTATCCTCGTCGGCAAAGGCCATAACGGCGGAGACGGGCTCGTCGCGGCACGCCGGCTGGCCGAAGCGGGCCACCGCGTCCGAATCGTGCTCGCCGAACCGCCGGACCGGATGGAGCCCGAGACGGTGCGGCAATGGGAGATCGCCTGGCGTCTCGGCATTCGCACGGATCTTTATTCGCCCGGCGCAAACCACCTGTCCGATTGCGACGCCCTCCTCGACGCGCTGCTCGGCACCGGCGTCCGCGGCGCGCCGCGCGAGCCGTACGCGTCGCTTATCCGAGAAGCCAACGCTTCCGGTCGGCCGATCGTCGCCGTCGACGTGCCGAGCGGGCTCGACGCGGATACCGGTCGGCCTTACGATCCCTGCATCCGCGCCGAGCTGACGGTTACGTTCGCTTTGCCGAAATCCGGCCTCGTGCAGGATCCCGCCCTGGCGTTCGTCGGACGCGTCGTCGTGCGGCCGATCGGCATCGATCCGCGCTGGGCCGAGGCGATCGGCGTCCGCGCGATGCTGCTCGGGCCGGATGCCTGGCGGCGGCTCGACATCGACGCGGAGCGGCCGCTTCGCCCCGACACGCACAAAGGCGCGCAGGGGCATGTTCTCATCGTCGGTGGCTCGCGCGGTATGGCCGGAGCGGGGCTTTTGTGCGCCCGCGCCGCGCTCCGCGCCGGATGCGGCCTCGTGACGTGGGCGATACCGGACCGCCTCGTCGAATCGATGGCCGGCCGAGCGCCGGAAATTATGCTGGCCGGCGTCGCCGACGGCGGTCGCGGCGATTGGTCGGCCGTGCGGCCCGACGACGTCGTGACGCTTGCCGCATCGCGCGATGCCGTCGCCGTCGGCCCGGGGCTCGGCCGCTTTCCGGGCGGCGAGCGACTCATCCGCGCACTTTGGGAGAACACGGACAAACCGCTCGTGATCGACGCCGACGCGCTCAACCTGATCGCCTCGGTCGGCGATTTCGCCGACTGGCCGCGACGATCCGGACCTCCCGCCGTTCTGACGCCCCACCCGGGAGAGATGGCGCGCCTTTGCGGCGTCACCGCCGCCGACGTCTCGATCGACCGGATCGGCTACGCACGGCGTTTCGCCGAAAAACACGGCGTCGTCGTCGCGCTGAAGGGCGCCCGCACCGTCGTCGCCGCTCCGGACGGTTTCGCGTACATCAACACGACGGGCAATCCCGGCATGGCCACAGCCGGCAGCGGGGACGTCCTCACCGGCGTCGTCGCCGGCCTGCTCGCCCAAGGATACACGCCCTTGCAGGCCGCGGCGCTCGGGGTATATCTGCACGGCAAGGCCGGTGACCGCGCGGCCCGGTACCATCCGAGCCTGCACTCGGTGACTTCGGTCGACATTTTGGAGTCGCTTTGAAAAAGGAGGTCGATTCGACATGAAACGTTACGCGTATACGATCGCCTTTACGGCGTTCGGCCTCGTTCTGTGCGCGGCCGACCTGCTGCGGCTCGATCCCGACCACCTGTACCTCTTCATGTTCAGCGTGCCGGTCTGGCTTATCGAGGCGTTCGGAGACGTGCACACCGTGAACGCTTTCGCCGTTTATGCGCTGACCGTCTTGTTCTGGGCGGCGGTGGGCAAATCCGCCGACCTGCTGCTCGGCCCGGCCGTTCGACGGGGGAGGGCGGGAACATGACGGCGCGTTTTCTGGATCGCGGCGGCCGCCGCATCGCCTATGAAACGACGGGCGAGGGGCGACCCGTCGTCTTGCTGTTGCACGGCTTTTGCGGGAGTTCGCGTTATTGGTCGCGCATCGCGCCGAAACTCGGCCGGCGGTGGACCGTCGTCGCGCCCGACTTGCCCGGTCACGGCGCATCGGATCCGCTGGCCGGCTCCGACGACGGCGACGCGATCGAAACGTTCGCCGACGACATCGCCGCCCTCATTCGCGAACTCGCGCCGCAAGGAGCGGTCGTGCTCGGCCATTCGCTCGGCGGATACGTCACGCTTGCCCTTGTCGAGCATCATCCCGAGCTCGTCCGCGCCTTCGGTCTCGTCCATTCGACCGCCTTGGCCGACACCGAGCAGACCAAAGCGGCGCGCGAGTCCGACATCGCGCTCATCCGCGCGACCGGCATCGCGACCTTCGTCGCCGGCAAAGTGCCGGTTTGGTTCGCCGAGGACACGGCGACGGAACGCCCGCAGCTGATCGCCGAGGCGAAGCTGATCGGATTCGGCACGAACCGTGAAACAGCTATCCGCATTCTCGACGCGATGCGCAGGCGGCCCGACCGGACACGGCTCTTGCGCGAGGCCGACCGGCCCGTCCTGCTCGTCGCCGGCGAACGCGACCGCATCACGCCTCCGGAGCGCGTATTCGCCGCCGATCACCCGTTGGTCACCACCGCAACCGTCCCGAAGGCCGGTCATATGGGCATGATGGAAAATCCGGAGCGTCTGACCGAAATCATCGAGACGTTTCTGTCCCGACCCGACCTTACACTTACCCTTTAAGCAAAACGCCCGCCCGTCCGATATAAGGGTATAGGTACCAATTTTCGCGCGGATGGAAGAGCCATGCTACCAGTCGGTTACGAACTGGCGGCGGGCGGGCTGATCGGGTTGGGCGTCTTCTGCACGGTTCATGCGGCCGCCCTCTTCGCGTACGGTCGCAGCCCGTCCGGGACGGAACCCGGCCGCGGGATCGAGCTCGGCCTTACGCTCGTGTTGTCCGGCCTTTCCGGGCTGCTTGCGGGCGCCGGCAGGGATTCGGACGCCGCAGGCGGGGAAAAAGTCGGACTTGCGCTGACGTACGCCGCTTTGTTTTTCTTCTGGCCGATTTTGACGGCAAATCAACGTTTGCCGTTGCGGTGGCTGGCCGCGGCCGGGTTGCCCGTCACCTTCTTTGCGCCCCCTCTCTGGCAAGAACGATTTGCCGCCCTCATGCTCGCAGTCGGGCTGGTCGGATGGGCAAGCGGCGTTCGCCTCGCCTGGCGAATGCCGGGCGGGGGACTTTTTGCCGCCGCAGGGGCGTTGCTGTTATTCTCTCCACTGCTCGCTACGGCGTGGCCAGCGATTTCCAAACATTGGACGGAGACGGTCGCTTGGGTCGGCGGACTCGTCCTCGGAGTCGCACAAGCCGTCACGACCGCCGCGCGTCAGGCGGGAACGCTCCGCGACATACGCCGGCTCGAAGAGAAAACCAGAGCGTTTCTGAAAACGCTGTCCGACCTGGTGCACGAACTGAGGACACCGCTCGCCTCGATCCGCGGATACCTCGAAGCGTTGAACGACGGCATCGCCCGCCATCCGCGCCGACGGCAACGGTACGTCCGGCGCTCGCTTTCCAGATTGTCCGAGTTGGAACGCCTCGTCGGCAATCTGCTTGAATGGGCCAAACTCACGGAAATCCGGACACCGCCGCGCACGACCCTTCTCGACGCGCGCCGGCTGCTGCGCGACGCCCTGTACCGGTTTGAGAACGACGCCAAGCTGAGGCGCATCGTCCTGCGGCTTGCCGGAAACCCCGCGGATCCGCCGCTTCCCGTCGAAGCCGACGCCGACCAAATCCGCCGCGTCCTCGACAATCTGTTGTCCAACGCCTTGCGCTTCACGCCGGCGGGCGGGACGGTCACCCTCGAGGCGGAAGAGACCGACGGCTGCGCCGTCCTCAAAGTGTCCGACACGGGTCCGGGGATACCGTCGGCAGACATGCCGCATATTTTCGAGCGCTACTACACGTCCGGCACGGCCGGCGCCGGCGTCGGACTCGGCCTTGCCGTCGCCAAGGAAATCGTCGAACGCCACGGCGGACGCCTCGGCGTGGAGCCGAACGTTCCGCACGGCGCCGTTTTCGTCGTGTCGTTACCGCTGCACCGCGCCTAAAGGTATCGGCAACTCCGGGGGGAACCGAATATGGCACGTCCGCACATTCTCTTGATCGACGACGATCCCGACGTCGCCTCTATCCTTTCTCCTTATTTGAAAAGAGAAGGATTTCGTCTGACCGTTTCCCGCAACGGCTACGACGCCCTCCGCCAGTTTCGGCGGACGCCGTTCGATCTCGTGCTGCTCGACGTCGTGCTGCCGGAAACCGACGGTTACTCGGTCTGCCGCGAACTCCGCAGCCAAGGCGACACACCCGTCATTTTCCTTAGCTGCAGGGCCGATGAATCGGACAAAATCCGCGGGTTCGACGCCGGGGGCGACGATTACGTGACGAAACCGTTCAGTCCGCGCGAACTCGTCGCCCGCGTCAAGGCCCGGTTGCGCTCTCGCGACGCGCGTCCGCCTTCGCGGTCTTCCCACGTTCTGCGCGTCGGTCGCCTCGAAATCGATACGCTGCTGCAACGAGTCACCGTCGACGGCCGTCCGGTCCGCTTGTCCGCGAAAGAATACCGGATTCTTTGCCTGCTGGCCAGCCGCTCCGGTCAAACCGTCGGGTTCCGCGAACTTTGCCGCGATCTGTGGGGACGCGACACCGTCCGCGATTTGCGCACGCTGACCGTCCATATCCGCAACCTGCGCAAAAAACTCGAACCCGACCCTGCTCATCCCGAACACATCGTGACCGTGAGAGGAACGGGGTACAAACTGGTATAATGAAAACGGCGGCACCGGGGCGACACCGGCATGCGTCGCGCGAATTCCACAACTGCGGATCGGACCGAGGAGGGAAATGCGCCGTGAGTGAACCGGTTCAAACGTTGGAAGGCTGGTATGCCTTGCACGATTTCCGTTTCATCGACTGGAACGTCTGGAAAAGCTGGACTTCGGAACGCCGCGAACGGGCGCTGCGGGAACTGTTTGAAGCAGTCGCGCAATACCGACGGGCGGAATCGGAAAAACGGGGCAGTTTCGCGTGGTACGCGATCGTCGGACAGAAAGCCGATATGTTGTTTTTACATTTGCGAGAAACGCTGGAACAACTGAACGACATCGAAAACGCGTTCAACAAGACGGCGTTTGCGGAAGCGACGCGTCCCGCGTATTCGTTCGTCTCGGTGGTGGAACTGTCCGGCTATACGGCGAAACCGGGCGCCGACCCGCGGGAGGACCCCGAAATCGCGGCAAGGCTTTATCCGATTTTGCCGAAAACCGAATACGTCTGCTTTTACCCGATGAACAAGCGCCGCCTAGGTGAAGATAACTGGTACATGTTGCCGATCGACCGCCGCCGCGAACTGATGCGCAGCCACGGCGCCATCGGCCGAAAATACCACGGCGTCGTCCGCCAGATCATCACCGGCTCCGTCGGGCTCGACGACTGGGAATGGGGCGTGACGCTGTTTTCCGACGACGCGCTGCAGTTCAAAAAACTCGTCTATGAAATGCGTTTCGACGAGGCAAGCGCGCGCTTTGCGGAATTCGGGCCGTTTTTCGTCGGACGTCGACTGGACGAAAAACCGGCCGCCGACATGCTCGCGCTGTGAGCCGCCGCCGGCCGGCTGCTCAATTGCTTTCGGCCGGCGCCGAAACGCTCAATCGTCCCGCGCGTCCGGACCGTGTCCGCCGAGGCCGTGCTCGCGCATGTACTCCGCGTCGGCCAGGTCGCGCTGGCGGCTTTTTTCCTTCAAGCGCCCGATCGCCGGACGCACGAGCAGGTCGATCTCCCGCTGCACGACAGCGGCGAGATCGTACCGGCCCTGTTCTTCCAAAAAATGTCCAACGTCCATCAACGCATTGTATCGCTCCAGCTCGTCCCGCGTCAGCAGTCCGCGCACTTGAACGCTCGCGTGGCGCATGGCGCGGTGACCTCCTTTCAAATGCGGGCCTTGCGCAACACGAGCGGCACGCCGCCGATCATGAACAAGTAGCGCATGTCGATCATTTTTTTAGCAAGCGCCGCAATGCGGCCCTTCAATTTGTATTTGCCGACGACGCCGATCGCTTCGCCCTTGCCGAGCGACGCGACGGTGCCGCGGATTTGCGGTTTGAACGGCTTCATCGGCTCGTTGCGGATGACCGCGGTCAGATTGTATGCGCACGTCGCTCCCTGTTGCGTCGCGATCTGGGCGGTCGGCGGGTACGGTTTGCCGTCCTCGCCGACGACGAGCGAACAGTCGCCGATGACGAACACGTTTTCGAATTGCGGGGAGCGCAAATACGGATCGACTTTCACCCGGCCGCGTACCGTTTCGAACCCCGCTTCGTCCAGCAGGCGGTTCCCACGGATGCCGCCCGACCAGATAATCGTGCCCGCACGGATCGTCTCGCCGTTGGCCAGCACGACCGCTTCCGGCAAACATTCCTTGATGGCGACGCCGAGTTTGAACGTCACGCCTTTTTTCTCCAGCACGCGGACCGCGTATTCCACCAGGTCGGGATCGAATCCCGGCAACGCGGTCGGCGCCGCTTCGACGTTGTAGATTTTCACAAGCTTCGGATCGACGTCGAACTCCTTGCACAGCACGGGGACGCGGTCGGCCAGCTCACCCAAAAATTCGATACCCGTAAATCCGGCGCCGCCGACGACGACCGTCAGCAGTTCCGGCCGCGACGAGTCCTTTTTGAACTGCGCAAACCGGTATTCGATATGTTCGCGGATCAGTCGCACGCTGTTCAGGCTGCGGATGCTGAGCGCGTGTTCCTTCAATCCGGGAATGCCGAACGTCTCCGGCTCGCCGCCCAGCGCGACGACGAGGTAGTCGTACGAGAGCGTGCCGTCTTCCAAAATCACCTTGCGGTCGTACGGGCGAATCTCGACGACGGTCGACTTGACGAAATCGATCTTGAATTCGTCGATCAGTTTGGAGATATCGACACGGACGTGGTCCGGATCTTCCGTTCCCGCCGCCGGCATATGCAGCTGCGTCGTTAAGAAATGATAGTCGTGCTTGTTGACCAGCGTCACGTCCGCTTCGTTATAATGCAATTCTTTCTGCAGCCGCAAGGCGGTGACGATGCCGCCGTAGCCGGCTCCCAAAATGACGATGCGCGGAATTCGACTCATGCTCCATCCCTTTCCTTTTATTTCCTTATTTCGGCGAACGATGTTTGTGAAATTCGACACAATCAAGTCCAAAGGCGGGATCTCCCCACTCCTTACCGACATGATACCCCTTTTGTCTCGGCTTTTCAACCCCTTTTCCGATGTTTATAATGGGATGGGGGAAACGGACAAGGAGGAGAATGAAAACATGACGGACATCGCCATCATCGGCGGCGGACCGGCCGGCATGTTCGCGGCGTTTTACGCGGGTATGCGCCAGGCAAGCTGTATGATCATCGAGAGTATGCCGCAGCTCGGCGGACAACTGTCGGCTCTCTATGCAGAAAAATATATCTACGACGTCGCAGGCTTTCCCAAAATCAAGGCCCAGGAACTCGTCGACAACCTGATCCGGCAGATGAACCTGTTTCCCGTCGACGTCCGGCTCGGGGAAAAAGCGCTGCGCGTCACCAAACTGGCGGAGCGGTCGTTCGAAATCGTCACCGACAAGTCGACTTACCACGCCAAAGCGGTCATCATCGCCGCCGGCGTCGGCGCCTTCGAGCCGCGCCGCCTCGAGCTGCCCGAAGCGGCAAAATACGAAGGACAAAACTTGCATTACGTCGTGACCAACCTCGCATCGTTCCGCAACCGCCGCGTCTTGATCGCCGGCGGCGGCGACTCCGCCGTCGACTGGGCGCTCGCGCTCGAACCGATCGCCGAACGGGTGACGCTCGTCCACCGGCGCGACAAATTCCGCGCGCACGAACACAGCGTCGAACAGCTCATGCGGTCGCGCGTCCGCGTGCTCACTCCTTACGAGATCGCCGCGCTGGAAGGCGACGGCCGCATCGAGCGGGTCACGCTCAAACACGGCAAAACCGGCGAAATCGAACGGGTGGACGTCGACGACGTCGTCGTGAACTTCGGTTTCGTCTCGTCGCTCGGCCCGATCGCCGAATGGGGGCTCAAAATCGAAAACGGATCGATCGTCGTCAACTCCCGTATGGAAACGTCGATTTCCGGCATTTACGCCGTCGGCGACATCGCCACCTACCCCGGCAAGGTGAAACTGATCGCCGTCGGCTTCGGCGAAGCGCCGACGGCCGTCAACAACGCCAAAGTATACATCGACCCGGAAGCGAAACTGGCGCCCGGCCACAGCAGCAACATGAAGTTCTAAAAATTAAATTTGCGGACGAACGGGCATCCTACCGCGTGCGGAAACATACGCGGAGGGATGCCCGTTGTTCCGTCCGATACGTGCTTCGATATGCTCTGTCTGCAACGGATTGCGGCCGCTTCACGCGGTTTGCCCGGCTTGCGGGGCTGAAGCCGTCGATTCCGGTCGAGCAGACGAATATTGGGGCCCGTATGCCCCGTACCTGCCGATCGACGACCTGAAAATGACGAACGGCCTGCCCGACCTTGCGCGGCGAGAGTGCGCGCATCTTGCGCGTTGTCCTCGCTGCGGCACCGTCTCGACGGTATTCGTACGCGAACGGGCGTGGCCGCCGGAAGACGACTGAACGGCCGGGGGCGTCCGTCAGCAGGGCTCCGCCTGGCCGGCATCGGACGCCGTGCGGAAACTGAGTCCGCAGCCGCACGTCGCCGTCGCGTTCGGATTGTTCAGCGAAAATCCGCCGCCCATGGCGGTTTCCTTATAGTCGATCTCGAGGCCGTGCAAATAACGGAGACTGGTCTTGTCGACGACCACTTTCAAGCCGTTGACGTTGAGAACGACGTCGTCGGCGCTTTCTTCGGTGTCCAGCCCCATGCTGTATGTGAAACCGGTGCAACCGCCGGGGCGGACGCCCAGGCGCAAAAAGGCGCCCGGATCATTTTCCTCGGCGATCATTTCCCGTATTTTTTCAGACGCACGTTCGGTGATCGTGATCGGGTTCACGCGCAGTTCCTCCTTTCAGGCTTTCAGGCGCTTCAGCCGCTTTCCTGTATTCGCCGCACCTCGTCGGCCGACAGCTCCGTCAGCTCCGCCACTTCTTCCGTCGACATCCCGCGCGACAACAGCTTCTTCGCCAACGCACGCTTCTCCTCTACTCGGCCTTTCGCCATCCCTTTCGCTATCCCTTTCGCTATCCCTTTCGCTATCCCTTTCGCCATTCCTTCCGCAACACCTTCCGCCCTTAGCCGCCTCTTGATCCGCTCGATGCTCCGCTCGATGTTCGTAATCATCGCCCCCACCTCCCCTTCCTTCGCCGCCTCGATCGCCGCCGCCATCGCTTCCCGCTCCGGCTTTCCCAACCGTTCCACCACCACGTACCGAATCCACTGTACCAAACGCGCCTGCTCCTCCACGCTCATCCGCTTGAGCAGCTCCAGCACCTTCCGCAGCCGC
>MOXJ01000025.1 GCA_002507565.1 Candidatus Reconcilbacillus cellulovorans | reverse complement strand
CTGCTCCTTCGTCGCCTGCGTCACCATCGCCACCTGCCGGGTGACGTTTTCCACCGCGCGTACGATGTTCTGCCCCTGCTTCGCCTGCTCGCCGGTCGCTGCCGTAATCTGGCGCACCTGCTCCCGTGCGTTCGCCACCCCTTTGACGATCTCTTCCACCCCGGCCGCCTGCTCCTTCGTCGCCTGAGCCACCAGATCCGACTGATGGGCGATTTGATTGGCGGCGTTGACCATTTGTTCGCTGCTCTTGGCCTGTTCTACAGTCGCGCTCGTAATCTGGCTCACTTCCTTGGCGATGCTCTCGATCGCGGAAACGATTTTGCCGATCGCGATTCCGGTTTCGTCCGCAAGTCGGTTTCCTTGTTCGACTTTTTCATGACCGACTTCGATCGCTTTCACAGCATCACGGATTTCGTTTTGAATCCCCTTGATCAGTTGCGAAATCTCTTTTGTCGCTTTTGCGCTGCGCTCGGCCAGTTTGCGGACTTCCTCCGCCACGACCGCAAACCCTTTGCCGTGTTCACCCGCTCGCGCCGCCTCGATCGCGGCATTCAAAGCAAGCAAATTCGTCTGCTCGGCGATATCATCGATGACCTCGATGATGCTGCTGATTTCTTCGGAACTTTTTCCTAAACCAACCATGACGGAGGACGCCCTCCGGACTATGTCGGCGATTTCTTTCATGCCGGAGATCGACTCATCCACCGATTTCCGCCCGTCCGTCGCATCGGCCAACGCTCTCTGGCACAAGTTGTTAACGTTTTGCGCATTTTGAGCCACTTGTTCGATAGAAACCGACATCTGCTGGATGGCCGCCGAGGTCTCGGCCGCCGACTGTTTCAGTTGATCCGCATTAGCCGCAACACCGCGGATCGATTTGCCCATCTGTTCGATCGCCGCCGAAATCTGTTCCACCGACGTCGCCGCGCTCGCGCTGTTGCCTGCCACCTGCTGGACAGACGCCACCATCTCCTGAATCGCCGCGGAAGCCTCTTCCGCCGATGCTGCACAGCTTTCCGCGTTGGCCGCAACGCCGCGGATCGATTTGCTCATCTGTTCGATTGCCGCCGAAATCTGTTCCACCGACGCCGCCGCGCTCGCGCTGTTACCCGCCACCTGCTGGACGGACGCCACCATCTCCTGAATCGCCGCGGAAGCCTCTTCCGCCGACGCCGCACTGCTTTCCGCGTTGGCCGCAACGCCGCGGATCGACTTGCTCATCTGTTCGATTGCCGCCGAAATCTGTTCCACCGACGCCGCCGCGCTCGCGCTGTTGCCTGCCACCTGCTGGACGGACGCCACCATCTCCTGAATCGCTGCGGACGCTTCTTCCGCCGACGCCGCACAGCTTTCCGCGTTGGCCGCAACGCCGCGGATCGACTTGCTCATCTGTTCGATTGCCGCCGAAATCTGTTCCACCGACGCCGCCGCGCTTGCACCGTTGTCGGCCACTTGTTGAATGAAGTGGATCAACTGCCGGATACTTGTCGTCACATCCGTGGTGTATTGATTAAGAAATCCGGAAGAAGACTTCATACTGTCCAACAAGGACGCGATTTTGTCGCCGCTGGTCCTGAGTCGACGGATGAATGCGTCGTGATCAGCCGAACTCTTTTGCAATTGCTCGGAAATATTGAATAATTCGATCAACTTTTTCTCTACTTCATCGAAAGATGTTTTAGCTTTCCTAATATTGTTCATAACTTCTGAATTCGCTAAAATACGATAGCTCCACTTTCGGCGCAAAGTTCTCATATTTCATTCCTCCCTTTCTCCACAAACTCGAGTTCGTCTTTTTCCAACACTTCGCCCAGGTCCAACAAGACGATAAGCCGGTCTTGGATTTTACAAATTCCGCGTATGTATCTCGTCTGCGACGTCATCACCCGATCGGGCGCATTCTCCAACATTTCCTCCGTCACATGCAGCACTTGCGTCACTTCATCCACCATCACCCCGGTCGGCTTACCGCCGATTTGTGCGACAATAATCCGCTGTTTCTTCGTCCGTTCCGCCACGGGCATGCGCAGGGCGATCCTCAAATCGATCACGGGAATAATGTTTCCCCGCAAGTTCATGATCCCGACGACGGAGGGCGGCGCTTTGGCGATCGGCGTGATGGCCGGAACGAAGATGATCTCGTTGACGTCGGATATGGGAATTCCGAACTCTTCACCGCCCAGCCGAAAAGTCACAACCTGTCGCAAATCGGTTTCTTGCGGCATGGCTACCCTCCTTTCGCCGCCGAATATCCGACGATCGTCCGGTAAATGTCTCCCCGTGGAACTTGAACGTCGGCCAATCCGGCCTCTTGGACCGCTCTCGGCATCCCGTAAACCACACACGTTTCTTCAGCTTCCGCAATCACCTTCCCTCTATGGTGTTTAACCGCCGCACACCCCGCCAGGCCGTCGTTGCCCATCCCGGTTAAAATCGCGACGAGCAACCGTTCTCCGTAAATCGGCGCCGCGGACTGCAACGTCACGTCAATCGACGGTTTGTACGAGGTTGCAACGGCGAGATCGTCCCTCACTCGAACTCGCTTGTGTCCGGACGACGTCAGTTCGATGACGGTCTGAAAACCGGCCGGAGCGATGTAAATATGCCCGGGGCGAACGATATCCCCTTCTTCCGCTTCTTTGACCCGCATTCTGCAAAGAGAATTGAATCGCTCCGCCAGCGCTTTCGTAAATCCGGGCGGCATATGCTGAACCACCAACACCGCCGGCCCCTCGTCCGCCGAAAATTGCGGTAAAATTTCCTGCAATGCCGCCGGTCCGCCCGTCGAACAGCCGATGACGACCAGTTCGATGGCTCCGCCCGACATTTTCGGCGGCGGGTCCGGGGAAACCGGCGTTGCGTTTCGGAGGCCGACGATATTAGCCGCCGCCGCCGTTCTCAGACAATCCCGAAAAGACTTCGCATGCCGCAAGGATCCTGCAGTCGCTTCCATCAGCCAATCTTTCGGGAAAAAGTCGACCGCTCCACACTCCAGCGAAAGCAGCGTCATCTCCGCCCCATGCCGTGTATGATGGCTCAGCATGACCACCGGAACCGGACAACGTGCCATAATCTCCCGTAAAGCTTGAATGCCGTCCATTTCCGGCATCTCGATGTCCATCGTCACCACATCGGGACGAAGTCGTTCGACTTTTTCAATCGCATCCCGGCCGTTTCGAGCAATACCGACCAACCGAAACTCCGGGTCTTCTTCAATGAAGCGACTGACGGCCGCCCGCGCCACCGCCGAGTCATCGACCACTAAAACCGCATACGGCTTCAACGAAACCCCCCCCGCTTGCCAAGCTTTTCAGAACAAAGTCAAATCGCCCCGCTCCGACCCTTCGTCCCACCCGTCGACGCCAAGCGTTTCCTTCGCCGTCTTGCGTTCCGCGTAACCGGTCAACTGTCCGAACAACCGGAGGAGTTCCTCTTCCTTCAACCCGACCGCCTCTGAACCTTGTCGACGAATCAACCGTTCCTTTTCCTCCCGGATTTCGTCCGCCATCCGTTCGATCCGCACGTGCAAAGCATGTAGACGCTCGAGCATCGGTTCGACAACCAGCAACCGATGCCGTAAAGCAGCGACTTCATCCGCCAAAACGCGAATCTCCCGGAACAGCATACCGACGGTATCGCCGACGACGGCGCCGGCCAGTTTCAGTCCTTCAACGGATTTTTTCAATGTCAATAGTGCGATTTCCAAAGGCCGCCGGTTTGAAATCCAAAATTTACGAAATTGTTCGAATTCGTATTCTGTTTCCTTTCTTATCCTGCAAAACAGTGCGTCTTGCTCCACAAACGCGTCGACAAAGCGGGAAATGGCGTTTTCCAGCAATCCGTCCATCATCCGTGTTTCATGGCTTGCATGGACAAATTCAAGCTTCGCCAATATCGGCATGGATCTCAAAATTTCGGTATCGAACCGCGCAACATTCATGCGGGACGCCAGCTCTCCGAACCTGTCGCGCAAACGCCGTTCGTCCTCCACCCATTTATCCGACGCTTCCATATCACACCGACATCTCTCCGCTGCATGCTCCATATTGCGGACAATCTCGCCCAAAAGGCATTCCATCGTCGCGCCCGGCGCGGCGAAAAAATCGGCCAGATGACCGGCGTCATCCGCAAATTCCGAGACGGCGGACGACAGCCGTTCGAAAACAGAAACGATCTCACTCAAAGACGTCCGCATCTCCTCTTCAACCTGAGCCGCAAGGCGCGACAACAGCCGCATTCCCGCTTCGGCGAACGCGACGCACTCCAAGCGTTCGACTGTCCCTTCGGCTGAATCCGCATCGTCGGTAAGATGAGCCCGCAAAACAACACAACATTTTTTCATATTTTCTTCACTTTGTCGTAACAAGTCATGCCATTGAAAGAAAATAACAATTTCTTCAATCGATTTTATGATTTGATTGAAGTGATCTGACAAATTCATACAAACCCAACGTGTTGATTCCACAAATTTTATCCATCGCTCTAAATCCGCAACCACCGCCTGAAAAACATCACGACGAACCGCCGTTTCCGATTCCGGCAATTCTCCGATTTTTCCCACGCATCTCCCGCTTTCTTCGGTCAAATGTCCGACCGATTCGGACAGTTCTGCAAACTGACGCTTCAACCCGGCGACGATTCGATGAACGTGTCGGGTAAACATATCCAACCCCTGAGCAGAGTACGTTCGTTTGGCCGCGAACAACCGCATATTCAACGACAATAAGTCCAAATCGTCCAAAAAAGGTTTAACGGAGAACACAATCCTTCTCAAATTCTCGATTCTTTCCGCCGACGGGCGACAAGATTTTGCATTTTCCATCCAATTCAGTATGTATTCGAGACATGACTGCGCGTTGTCCGCGATTGTCCGGAAAAAACTTCGGCCGTTCCCCTCGGCGAGAAAGTAGTCGAAAACCGTCCGTAATTCCTGACAAGCCAATGTGACGCGTTTCTCCGCCAGAGGAACGTGTTGTCGAAGAATGGCATAATATTCGTCCAATTCGGACATGGAACTTTCGATCTGTTCCGAAATAAGTTCCAATTCGCGCGTCCACTCGGCGATCGTCACCGGGACTCTTCCGCCTCCTTCACCGAATCCCGAATCTCCATCAACGTGTGCAAAAGTAACGTTTCGAACATTTTTCGGATTTCCGGCCGTGTAATGTTTTCGACGGTCATTTTTCCGCCTGCGTCCGCCAACCGTTTCCGAACGGCCAGCATTTTCGCGATGCCGGAACTGTCAATCGCGCTTACATCCCCGAAATCGACGATCAGATGGCGAACTCCCTCCTCGATCAAACGCCATGCCCGGTCCCTGAATTCGCCGGAGGTCGTGATGTCCAGCGGGCCTTGCGGACGGATCCTAGCCGTCTTCAATCCCGATCCTTCCCCTCTAACCATTTGTCCGAAACGTCCAGCAGCATGACCAACTGGTCGTCGGCCTTCAAAATGGCCGATATGAACGAGCGATGAACCGGTTCGACGTCTTCAGGTGCGACCCGAATGATATGGCGGACGCGATCACCGATCATCCCGACGGTTTTATCGCCTACTCTCAACACAATGATCACGGTTGATTTTCCCGGGGCGCTTTCGGGCAACCGCAGCAATTTTCGAATGGAAAAAACGGGGATGATCTTGCCGCGATAGTGGATTAATCCTTCCACATGGGAGGGCGTATTGTAAATTTGCGCGACCCTTCGATAACGGATAATTTCCTGAACCGACTCGATGGGAACCCCGTAAATCCCGCCGTGAATTTCGAACGTCACATATTGCCCGTTCTTTTCAGCAACCATCCGAATCCCCCGCTTGAAAACCGGACCGGGCGGAGGCCACTTCGAACAGGTACGAAATTTCGGGAATGATGGCGACGCTGCCGTCCCCCAACACGGTCGCCCCCGTCACGCCGCGTGCATGCCCTAAATTTTCCTGCACGCTTTTGACCACAAACTGCTTCTGGTTCACGATTTCGTCCACCGCGACGGCCAACTTCCGCTCCCCGTCCCGCAAGACGACCAACACGCCGTCTTCGGGCCGGGAAAACCGGGACGGCACGCCGACGATGTCCGAAAGCGCCGCAAGCGGAATCCAATCCTCCCGAACTCGGATCACTTTTCCCGATCCCGTCACCGTATGGACGGAATAATGCTTGGCCTTGATAAATTCCGTAATCGCCGGCAGAGGAAAAACATAAAATTCTTCTCCCACCCGTACGAGCATGCCGTCGATGATCGCCATCGTCAACGGCAATTTGATGCGGAACGTCGTGCCGACGCCGACTTCCGATTGCACTTCGATATGCCCATGCAAGTTGCGGACATTGGTCATGACCACATCCAGCCCCACCCCACGTCCCGAAATGTCCGTGACATGTTCGGCCGTAGAAAAACCGGGAATAAACAAAAATTGGTAAATTTCTTGTAAAGAAAGTGTTCTATGCTCGTCTACCAAACCCTTGGCTTTCGCCTTCGCTAATACTTGTTGCGGGTCGATTCCTTTCCCGTCGTCGCCGATTTCGATCATGACGTGTCCTTCCTGATGATACGCGCGAATCCGTAAAGTCGCTGTCGCCGGCTTTCCGGAACGGACGCGCGCCTCCATCGGCTCGATGCCGTGATCGATCGCATTGCGGACAATGTGCATCAACGGATCGGTGATCTGCTCGATCACTTTTCGGTCCAGTTCCGTATCCTTGCCGGAAAGTTCCACACGCACTTCTTTGCCCAATTCCTTGGCCAGATCGATCGCCATCATCTGCAACCGCACCAGCAGGTTGCCGATCGGTACCATGCTGGTGCTCATCACTTCTTCCTGCAACATTCTGGTAATAGTTTCCAATTCTCGGAATGCATCTTCCACCTCGTCCACGTCGCGACCGGCCCGTTCCATCAAATCAAGCGTCCGCTCCCGCAAAAGAGACTGAACCATCATCAGATCGGAAACGTGGTTCAGAATCCGCTCCAACTTGACGACTTCCACACGAATCGTTTCTTGCACGGCCGGTTTGGACGCGTAAGCCTGCGCGGGCGACTCCGTTTTGTCTTTCTCCTCCGTTTCCGCACGCTCGATCTCGACAACGGCGCCGTGTTCATGGATAAACTCAAAAACTTCCTTGATCTCTTTTTCTTCCATTTCTGTTTTGAATAAAATATTCCACCCCAAATAACATAGATGCGGGTCCAGATGAAACAGGTCGGGTATTCGCCCCCATTCCGGCTCGATTTGCAAAATACTACCCTTTTCGCTCATTTCTTCCAACAAAAATAACGGATCCGTCCCCGTTTCAAACGTATGTTCCGGGAATGAAAGCCGAATCCGATACACCCGACATATGCGACCACCCTTCCGAATCTGTTGGCGTAACCTGTTCCAATCGGAGCGGTAAATCCGTCCTTCATAATCTCCTTCGTCCAGCATTTTGCGCAACAAAGTAATGCCGGAAACCAAAAAACGAAACGTTTCCGACGCGACGAACCCCTCCGACCGCGCTTTGTCCAGGATATTTTCTAGTTCATGTGCTATTTCTTTTATTTCATCTAATCCTGCAAAACCAGCCCCGCCTTTGATGGTATGTATGCAGCGAAAAAGCAGGTGAATACGCTCCCGGTCGGTCGGGGACTTTTCTACTTCCATCAAATTCTCTTCGAGAATCGCCAAATTTTCAGCGGCTTCTTGTAAGAAAATCGACAACACATCTTTCTTCACGGCTTTCACCCTATGAATCTGTTTTTACGAATTTTTTCACCACATAAACGAGTTGCTCGGGCTTAAACGGTTTTACCAGCCATCCTGCGGCCCCCGCATTTTTCCCTTCCTGCTTTTTGTGCTCTTGGGATTCGGTCGTAAGGATCAACACCGGAATAAACCGGGTCCAAACGTTCTTTTTGATTTCCCGGAGCATGGAAATTCCGTCCATCCTGGGCATGTTGACATCGGTAATGATCATGGCGGGGCGTTTCATTTGCTGTCTCAACTCTTCCAGCAATCGAAGCCCCTGTTCTCCGTCTTCGGCGCCGACGACTTTAAAGCCTTCCTTCGACAGGGTATATTCGACCGAAGTGCGGACCGTCTGCGAATCGTCCACGACCATAATCAAGTTGTCCGTCATGACGCCCCGTCCTCCAACACAGCCCCGCATCCCGCACGGATAAGCCGCTCCCGCAACGAATCCGACGGGTTGAAAATTCGAAATCCGCCGTCTTTTTCTCGAAACGTAAGATACGCGGACAAAAGCCATTGCAAACCGGCAGCGTCGACCTTTTCGACGCGAGATGCATCCAAACGCAAAGGCCTTCCTTTGTCCCGGCCGATCTGGCCGAGCGCCTGCTCGTGCCATTCCCCTATCGTATGGACCGTCAATTGTGCGGGGAAAACAAGATCCGCCCCGTCGGAATCATGCCGCATATGTCGGTTCCTCCGTTTTCGAATCGTATCAACAAAGCTCGTGAAATGTCGTACAATATGGTTTGTCCGACAGCGGAGGGGATGAGAGCATGCAGACTTATACGGACGACCAGATCATCTCCATGTTTCTGAAGGCAATCGGCGGAGAATCGGAATATACGAGGAGAAATTACGAAAGAGCCATCCGATTGTTTCGGGAGTTCATCTCCTATAAGCCGTTGGACTGCGTGACCTGGCAAGATATCGAATCGTTCAAGACCGGCCTGAGCGAAGGCCGATGCAGCCGCAGCCGAAAGCCGTTGTCGCCGGCGACCGTGTCCAGCTTGATTGCGCCGCTGCGGTCGCTTTACAAATGGGGAAGCGACCCGAACGTCGGCGTCTTTACCCATAATCCGACGACATGTGTACGTACCCCCAAAGTGACGGTTACCAGTTACAATCACTATTTGACAAAAAAAGAGGTCGCGTTGTTGTTAAGTCGGCTGAAACAAAACGGCGAACGGGATTATTTGATCGGGTTGACGTTGGTATTAACGGGTCTTCGGGTTTCGGAACTGGTCAAAATCGAATGGAGACATTTTCATACCGACCCTGTAGGCCGGTCCGTCTGGCTGACGGTCGTAGACGGCAAAGGCAAAAAAACGCGGGAAGTCAAGGTTCCAAAACGGTTATGGATCCAATACATGTCCTATTTTCCGGAACGCAAACCGAATCAGCGTCTGTTTCCGCTGTCCATCAGGCAAGTGGAACGGATTTTGCAAAAAGCCCGTGAACAAATCCGGCTTTCGAAAGCGCCCACCCCTCACTGGCTTCGCCATACGAACGCAACGCTGGCGTTGCTTCACGGAGCCACTTTGCAACAGGTTCAAGAACATTTGGGACACGCCCATCTTCAGACAACGCAACGATATCTGCATACCGTTCAACTACTGAATAAATCGGCTCCGGACTACGTTGAAGAATATTTGGAAGACGTTCTTTAATGAATTTTCGATGAATTTTCGAAAATCATGTTGAAGAACGTCGAAATGATAGCGTATAATATTTCCCAGGCAGGCGAACAAACCATATTGTACGACAAATCGTTCGCATTCTCGCGATCCACTCTCTTAAAGGGGAAAGTAGGCTTTTCCCCATTTTACCGCAAGCCTGGCGTTCGTCCAAGACGTGCCATCCTCCCCGACATATCGTGGTGGTGTCGGAACTCAAACGAAGCTGATCGAGGAGGGTGGTTCGATGAGCGACCACGCGGGATATCCGGTGTATCCCCATTATCCGCCGTACGGGAAACCTTATCCGCATGTAGGAAAACCCGTTTACCCGGTTTACCCGATGTATGTTCCGACTTCCGGTATCGTCGCCGTCGCGCTTGTTCTGTTTATCCTGCTGGTGATTGCGACCCGCCGGTGGGGATGACGAAAGTCCGGTCCGGTCTTCGGCCGATTCGTTGCGTCGAAGGCCGGCTTTTTTTGTCGTCTTGCCGGGCGGTTGTTCGACGTGTAAACTGGAATGGAGAACCTCTTTTCACGGGGGGAGCGGAATGTTATATACCTTTACGCTGCAAACCTCCCGTCGGGACGAAATCGTCGACATTACGCCCGAGGTAGAGCGCGCCGTACGGGAAAGCGGCGTGCAAAACGGCCTGGCCGTCGTCTACTGCCCGCATACGACGGCGGGAATTGCAGTCAACGAAAATGCCGACCCCGACGTCAAACGGGATCTTCTGTTGCGCTTGGACGAGATGGTCCCTTGGACACACGCCAAAGACCGGCATGCGGAAGGCAATACGGCCGCCCACGTGAAAGCGGTTGCCGTCGGAACTTCGCAAACACTTATCGTCGCAGAGGGCCGCCTTTTGCTCGGAACGTGGCAGGGTATCTATTTCTGCGAATTCGACGGGCCGCGCCGCCGCCGGTATCACGTCAAAATCATCGCGGGATAATAAGGAGGCGGTCCGCATGAGCGCCTGGCGACCGGAAATCGATACGGTCCGCGCAGTGGCGGTCGCCGCAGTCGTGCTGGCGCATGCAACAGCAGGGGGTTCCGACGCGTTTCCGCCGGGCACCGGCTTGCAGGCCTTGTATCATGTTTTCCATCATTTGTCCGCCTTTGCGGTGCCGGTGCTTGTCTGGGTATGCGCCGTGGTATGGACGGTTCGGTACCGGGAAGGCCGCGGAAAACCGATGCCGTTCTATGGGGACACGCTGCGCTCCCTGGCTGCTCCCGCCGCCGCGGCATGGGGAATTTACTTACTGGCCGACCGCGCGGGGACGAACATCGGCTTCGAGGCACTGGCCCCGATTGCGGCACTTCTACAGCTGGCTCTCGTGTTTCCGTTCGCGTTCATCCTATGCAAAAATCGAGAACGGGCAGTCCGAATCTTCCTTGCGGCGGCGTGGGCCGTGCAGATCGGATTTTGGGCGTATCAGGCGTGGAGCGATCCGATTCCCTACCGAAACGCGATTGCTCCGACATACGTCGGTTTGTTCGCAACCGGACTATGGGTCGGTCTTCGCTACGAAGCCGCCGTCGAACGGTTGAACAGGCATGCCGGCAGAATTTCGGCGGTTTGCGCGGTTTCGGCCGCCGTCTACGTTCTGTCCGTCTGGCGGGCGCAACCCGGAGCGGGAACGTTCCTCCCGCTGCCGCCGGCCGCAACCGAAGCCGTTTTCCAGCTGTATGGTCTGTTTGCGGGACTGGAGTTGCTCCGCTCGGCCAAAAACATGACCGAACAGTCGGCTTTCTGGCGGCGCGTGACGGTCCCGCTCGGCATCGGCTGGCTCGGAATCTATTTGATCCATCCCGTTTTCTTGGCGTTTTGGGAGTCCATCGTTCCCGAGACGATACATCCGGCGGCTCATCTGGCGCGTACGGCGGGCGGCGCGATTGCGGCGGCTGCAGCGACATTAGGCGTCGTCTTCACTTATCGCGGGCGGCTGCGTCCGCGTTTGCCGTTCGTTCCGAACGATAGCGGAGAGGTCGGTCGCCCGGCGGCGGGCTGATCGCTCAATCCGCCTCGACCGGCAGCGCCAACCGACGGCGCCCGCCGCGGACGATCACCGCCTGGCCTTGGCACCACTCGTTCAGCAACCATTCCACCCGATCGGCGACTTCCACCGGCGGATAGACGTCCAGCGACACCCGGTCCGCGAAATGCGGCCGGCCGGTCGGCAGCGTCAGGCGGCGAAGCTCATATTCCACCCTGCCGTACAGTTCGTATGGCATTACCACCGTCCACGCCTCATGCCAAGCCTCGCGCACGACGCCCGCCGCGTCCAGCGCCCGGGAAGCGGCCTCCGAGTACGCGCGGACGAGCCCCCCGGCGCCGAGCAAAACTCCGCCGAAATAGCGCGTCACGACGACGACGACGTTCGTCAGCCCGCGCCGGAGGATGACGTCCAGCATCGGCCGCCCGGCCGTTCCGGCCGGTTCTCCGTCGTCCGACGACCGCCGGAATTCGCCTCGCTCGCCGACGACGTACGCGGAGCAGTTGTGCGTCGCCGACCAATGCTCTTTGCGCACCCGCTCGATGAACGCCGCCGCTTCCGCTTCGGTTCCAACCGGCGCGGCACAGCCGATGAACCGCGATTTTTTGATCACAATTTCTACCGAAGCTTCCCGCGCGACGGTCAGAATTTCTTCCGCCAAAATCGAAACCTCCCGCCGGACGGCTGGTTTCACCTAGCGATTGCCCGAAAGTCGAGCTTCCAGTTCTGCTTTTTGCTTTTCGAATCCGGGTTTGCCGAGCAGCGCGAACATGTTCCGCTTGTACGCCTCGACGCCCGGCTGGTCGAAGGGGTTGACGCCGAGCAGATGACCGCTGACGCCGCACGCTTTTTCGAAAAAGTAGACCATATAGCCGAAATGGTATGCCGTCAGCTCCGGAATCGTGACGACCAGGTTCGGCACGCCGCCGTCTGTATGCGCGAGCAGCGTCCCTTCAAACGCTTTCTGATTGACGAAATCCATCGTTTTCCCGGCAAGAAAGTTCAGCCCGTCGACGTCCGCCGGATCGACGCCGATCGTCAGATCGCGCCTCGGTCTGGCCACCCGCAGTACCGTTTCGAACATGATGCGGCTGCCTTCCTGGATGAACTGTCCCATCGAATGCAGATCGGTCGAAAAATCGACAGACGCCGGATAAAGCCCTTTGCCGTCCTTACCCTCGCTTTCACCGAACAGCTGCTTCCACCACTCCGACACATAATGGAGCGACGGCTCGTAGTTGACGAGAATTTCGACCGTCTTGCCCTTGCGGTGCAGAAGGTTGCGGACGACGGCGTACTGGTAGCTCTCGTTGACGGCCAGGTCCGGATTCGCATAATCGTCGGCCGCATCCGCCGCCCCCCGCATCATCGCCTCGACGTCGACGCCGGCCGCAGCGATCGGCAGAAGACCGACCGCCGTCAGCACGGAATAGCGGCCGCCGACGTCGTCCGGGATGACGAACGTTTCGTATCCTTCTTCGTCGGCCAGTTTTTTCAGCGCGCCTTTCGCCCGGTCGGTCGTCGCGTAAATGCGACGGCGCGCGCCCTCCTTCCCGTACTTTCTCTCCAAAAACCCCCTGATCACGCGGAACGCGATCGCCGGCTCCGTCGTCGTGCCGGATTTGGAAACGACGTTGACCGACACGTCGTGGTTTTCGAGAATGTCGAGCAGATCGGCCAAATAGGTCGAGCTGATCTGATGGCCCGCGTAATAAATCTCCGGACCGCCGCGCCGCTGCTTCGTTAACCGGTTATAAAAAGTATGGGACAGCGCCTCGATCGCCGCTCGCGCGCCCAAATAGGACCCGCCGATGCCGACGACGACAAGGACGTCTGAATCGTCGCGAATGCGTCGCGCCGCGGCCTGAATGCGGGCGAACTCCTCGCGGTCGTAGTCGTGCGGCAAACGGACCCAGCCGAGAAAATCAGCTCCAGGCCCTGTCCGGTTGTGCAAATGGTCGTGCGCGACGCGCACCTGAGCGGCCATCTGGTCGATCTCGTGCGGGCGAACGAACGATGATGCGCTTTTCCAGTCAAACCGAAGTTTGTCCATGCTCGAACCCCCCTTTGAACATACAATCCGATTATATCGGATTTTGCCGGCGAATGCAGCCGCCATCGTATGCTGCGTGGATACAGCGCCTTTTTGTGCTATAATGATTTGGCAAGGAGTGAGACGCTCGTGAAAACGGTAGGGTTCATCGGTCTCGGCACGATGGGATTTCCGATGGCTTCCAATTTGTTGCGGCGCGGTTTTCCGTTGACCGTCTACAGTCGGACGCCGTCAAAAGCCGAGGAACTCACGAGACAAGGAGCCCGGACGGCCGTCACGCCGGCGGAAGCGGCGCGTGCGTCCGACGTCCTGGTGACCATGGTGAGCGACGACGCGGCGCTCGCGGAGCTGTTCGACCGGCCGGACGGCATCGGTGCGGCGCTCAGGCCGGGTTTCACCGTCATCGACTGCAGCACGGTCGCGCCGGAAACGAGCCGCAGGCTCGCCGAACGTTGCCGGGAAGCGGGAGCGGATTTTCTCGACGCGCCGGTCACCGGCAGCAAGCCGGCCGCCGTCGAAGGCACGCTCGTCTTTATGGTCGGAGGGCGTAAGGAAACGCTGGATGCGCACCGCGACGTTCTGCTGGCCATGGGACGAAAAATCGTTTATATGGGTCCGTCCGGTTCCGGTTCTCATGCCAAACTGGCGCACAATGCGATCGTCGGGATCAATGCGCTCGGTTTTCTTGAAGGTCTGTCGATCGCCGCCAAAGGCGGCCTCGACCCGGAAGCCTTCCTCGATGTCGTGCTGAACGGTGGCGCCGCGAGCAAGCAGGCGGAGCTGAAAGGCCCCAAGGTGATCAACCGCGATTTCGACGTCCAGTTTTCGCTCAATCTGATGCTGAAAGATTTGCGCCTCGCCGCGGCACTGGCCGAACAGACCGGCGTCGTCGCGCCGATCTTGCGTCATGCGCGGGACCAGTTCGAACTCGGCCGGCAAGAAGGTTGGGGCGACGAGGATTTGTCGGCGATGGTCAAATGGTATGAACGGCACATGGGGGTGACGATCCAAAAAGCGCGCGAAGGAGGGAATAACGCATGAAAGAAATTCCGATGCGGTATGTTCGCGCCAACCAGCTCGGAATCGTGCTTTTTGTCTTTATTGCTCTCGTCTTTCAGCAACCCTACGTGTTGCTCACGCTGTTTCTGATTCAGGTCGTCGGATTCGTCGCCGGGATTCGCGCCAACTTGTTCGTCGCAATCGCTCGGGCCGTTTTGCGCCGTTCCGCTGCGGACAAAGGCCAAACCCAGGCCGCGGAGTTGACGCGTTTCAACAACGCGCTGGCGCTTTTGTTTCTGGCGGTGTCGCTCGTTTGTTTCGCGATTGGCTGGAAGGCGGCAGGATACGTCGTCGCCGTCTTACTGGGATGCGCCGCGCTCTCGGCCCTGTTCGGATATTGCGTCGGCTGCACCGTGTATTACCAATACAAGCGGCTTCGGGCGCAGCGGAGATAAACACCGCTTCGAATCCTAGCTGGTAGTCCATGGAGAAAATAATTGCTTCTTTTTTCCTGAAAGCCACAGGAGCAGGAGAGTGGAACAATTCGCACACTCCACTTGGTGTTTATTCTCTAATATGGTATATTGAACTTAGTTTATCACACTCAATTCAACAGGGATTTCACGACCATGAACGCCAGTATGATCCTGCGCATCGAGATCGACCAGACCGTATCGGGCTTCGGCGAAGTGGCGGCGGCAATCGGCAAGGCCGGCGGCGACATCGTTTCGGTCGACGTCATTCGTCCCGGCAAACGAAGCAGCGTGCGCGACCTGACCGTGGATGCACACGAAGCCGCTTTCGACCGCATCGCCGACGCCGTCCGCAATTTGCCGGGTGTGCGGCTGATCAACGTTTCCGACCGGACCTTTCTTGCCCATCTCGGCGGAAAAATTTCAATCCATCCCAACATCCCGATCAAAAACCGCGACGATCTTTCGCGCGTCTACACGCCCGGCGTCGCTCGCGTCTGTCTGGCGATCCGCGACGAGCCGAACAAGGCGTTTTCGCTGACGATCCGGCGCAACACCGTCGCCATCGTGACCGACGGAACGGCCGTGCTCGGCCTCGGCGACATCGGGCCGCTCGCCGCGCTGCCGGTCATGGAAGGCAAAGCGATGCTTTTCAAACAGCTCGCCGGCGTCGACGCGTTTCCGATCTGTCTCGACACAAAAGACACCGAAGAGATCATCCGGATCGTCAAGGCGATCGCTCCGGGGTTCGGCGGCATCAATCTCGAGGACATCTCCTCACCGCGCTGTTTCGAAATCGAGCGGAGGCTTGCGGAAGAACTCGACATTCCCGTCTTCCACGACGACCAGCACGGCACTGCCGTCGTCGCGCTCGCCGGCTTGATCAACGCGCTCAAAGTCGTCGGCAAGCGTATGGAAGACGTGACGGTCGTCGTCAACGGGGCGGGCGCCGCAGGCGTCGCGTGTTGCGAAATGTTGCTGACCGCCGGCGTGCGCCGCCTGATCGTCGTCGATCGGGAAGGCGCACTGGAAAAAGGCAAAACCTACGCCAATCCGGCGTGGCAACGGCTCGTCGAACGGCCACAGGTCGTCGATTGCCGCGGATCGCTGTCCGACGTGATCGAAGGTGCCGACGTCTTTATCGGCGTCTCCGTGGGCGGCGTACTGACCGTCGACCATATCCGGAAAATGGCGCGCGATCCGATCGTGTTTGCGCTCGCCAATCCGAATCCGGAAATTCAGCCTGAACTGGCCGAACCGCACGTCCGTGTCCTCGCGACGGGGCGAAGCGATTATCCGAACCAGATCAACAACGTGTTGTGTTTTCCCGGCATTTTCCGCGGGGCGCTCGACTGCCGGGCGAAAACGATTAATGAGGCGATGAAACTTGCCGCCGCCCATGCTATCGCCTCCGTCGTCACCGACGAGGAGCGGAACGAACAGTACATCATCCCGAGTATTTTCAACGACCAGGTCGTTGCGCGCGTCCGGCGCGCCGTCGTCGAGGCCGCGCTCCGCACCGGCGTTGCACGGCGGATTCCTCCCGATTTTCGCGACGACCTGTCTTACGGACCAGAAAACGGATGAACGCGACATAAAAACGACAGGCGGGCGGCTTTCGCGCCGTCGTCGGCGCTCCACCGCCCACCTTCGTCCATCCGCAACCACCTGTTTTTACAGCAACGCTTTCGCCCGAGCGATCACATTTTCGACGGTAAAACCGAATTCCTTCACGATGACGCCGACCGGCGCCGACGCGCCGAAACGATCGATCGCCATCACGTCGCCGGCGTCGCCGACGTATTTCGCCCATCCCATCGGGTGCGCCATCTCGATCGCCAGCCTCGCCTTGACGGACGGCGGCAATACCGCATCGCGGTAATCTTTCGGCTGTCTGTCGAACAGCTCCCAGCTCGGCATGCTGACGACCCTCGCGGCAATACCCTGTTCAACCAGATTTTTCCACGCCTCCATCGCCAGGCTGACTTCGGACCCCGTCGCCAGCAAGAGAAGCTGCGGATTGCCGTCCGGCGCATCCGCCAGCACGTAAGCGCCGCGGACGACGCCCTCCCGCGCTTTTTCGGCCGTCCCCTCCAGAATCGGTACCGGCTGTCTCGTCAGCACGAGCGCGACCGGGCCTTGCCTGTTTTCCATCGCGAACCGCCAGGCCTGCGACGTCTCATTGGCGTCCGCAGGACGAATAACCGTCATGTTCGGGATCGCCCGGACGGCGGCCAACTGCTCGACCGGCTCGTGCGTCGGTCCGTCTTCGCCGACGCCGATGCTGTCGTGCGTCAGCACGTAGACGACGGGCAAGTTCTGGATGGCGGCCAGCCGCATGGCCGGGCGCAAATAGTCCGAAAACACGAAGAATGTCCCGCCGTACGGCTTGACGCCGCCGTGCAACGCCATGCCGTTCATCGCGGCGGCCATCGCGAACTCGCGGACGCCGAAATAGACGTTGCGGCCGGCGTAATCTTCCTTCGAGAATCGGCCGAACCCTTTCATATGCGTCATCGTCGACGATTCGAGGTCGGCCGACCCGCCGAACAGCCACGGCACTTTCGGCGCGATCGCGTTGATCGCGTTACCGGAAGCGTTCCGCGTCGCGATCGGTTTGTCCGAGGGGGAATATACCGGCAACGCGGCGTCCCAGCCGTCCGGAAGCTCGCCAGACAATGCCCGGCGGAATTGGGCCGCCAGCTCCGGATATTCGCGTTCGTAGGCGGCAAACAGCCGGTTCCAATCCGCTTCCGCGCGTTCGCCGCGCGCCCGGACTTCTGCGAAGTGGTCGTACACTTCCTGCGGAACGTAGAAATGCCGGTCTTCCGGCCACCCGTACGCACGTTTCGTCAGCGCGACTTCCTCAACGCCGAGCGGCGCGCCGTGCGGGCCGGCATGCCCACCCTTGCCCTCCTTGTTGGGGCTCCCATATCCGATGATCGTCTTGATCTCGATCAGCGACGGTCGCGGATCAGCCTGCGCCTCGCGGATCGCGCGCTCGATCGCGTCGAGATCGTTGCCGTCGTCGACGCGCGTGTAATGCCACCCGTATCCTTCAAACCGCCGCCCGACGTTTTCGGAAAACGACAGGTTCAGCTCGCCGTCCAGCGAAATGTCGTTGGAATCGTACAGCACGATCAGCTTTCCGAGCCGCAGGTGGCCGGCCAGCGACGCCGCCTCGCCGGAGATACCCTCCATCAAGTCGCCGTCGCCGCAGATGACGTAGGTATAATGATCGACGATCGGAAATCCGGGTCGATTATAGACGGCTGCCAGATGGGCTTCCGCCATCGCCATTCCAACCGCCATCCCGATGCCCTGGCCGAGCGGGCCGGTCGTCGCCTCCACGCCCGGCGTATGTCCGTATTCGGGGTGTCCCGGCGTCTTGCTCCCCCACTGGCGGAAACGCTGAATTTCCTCCATCGGAAGGTCATAGCCGCACAAATGCAAAAGACTATACAACAACATCGACCCGTGACCGGCCGACAACACGAACCGGTCGCGGTTGAACCATTTCGGGTTGGACGGATTATGCCTCATCGTCCGGGCGAACAAAACATATCCCATCGGGGCGGCTCCCATCGGCATGCCGGGATGCCCGGAATTCGCCTTCTGGACGGCGTCGATCGACAACGTCCGTATCGTCGTCACCGCCAAAGATTCGATCGATTGTCCTGTCGTGCGCATGATCGGCATTCCTCCTTCGCTTCGCCTCGTTACGGCGACAGCAGTATTTTACGCAACCGTTCCGCCGCTTTCAACCGGTCCTCGTCCGAAAGCTGATATTCCGCCCGGAAACAAGACGGACAAATATAGAGCCGCAGGCGGAAAGGCGTTTCCAGTAAAGCCGCTCGCACCGAATGGAATGCGACCGGTTCGAACGGGCTCGTTACGGTCTGCGTCCCGGCCAGCAACATATATTCCCCGCACTGCGCGCATTCCGGCAATTCGTCCTGCTCGTCGAGCATCCGCCGAATCACGGGTTCCAGCCCGGCCCATCCGGTTCCTGCGCGAGGATCCAATCCGGAGGACATCCCGCCTGATACGTCGCCGGACGCTTCGTGAGACTCGTCGGGTTTTTCCAGGCGCACATGGACAGTGCGATAGTCGCCGAGTTCATTGCCACAATGCGGGCACGTCTCGTCGGGACCGAGCTCTTCGTCGAACACCAGCTCGGTGTCGCACCACGGACAAACGCGGCTTCTGCTTTTCATTCGGTCACCCTCCGCTCAAGGCCAAATACAAAATCCCGAGAATGACAAACAACACAGCGACGGCGAACAACGCCTTCGCCAGCGCGCTGAACACGTTCACGACCACATCACTCCTTTCCCGCGCCGGCGCACCGAACCGCGTCACGACACACCGGCTCCGACGACGTAAGACGCCGCGACTGAAATCACCATGGCGATCAATCCAACAGCCTTGTTGCCGTTTTCGATTTCGCGGTCAATCCGGAAAAACGGCGTCAAAAACTCGAATAGAAAATAAGCCGCTAAAAGCAGCAAAAACCCGAACGACGCCCAGACGAGCGATTGAAACAGCGAATCATGATTTTGAATAGAGAAACGGAAAATATTGCATATTCCAAAAATTTTTCCTCCTGTCGCCATCGCAACGGCGACATTGCCCTTGCGGATTTCCTCCCAGTTGTCGTAGGACGTGACGAGCTCGAACACGGCGAGAAAGACGACCACGGCCAATATGGCCACGGAAAAATACGCGGCCGTCTCGACGTACGGATTGGTCAGCCAAACGTCGACTTGTTCGTTCAAACGCGACCCCTCCTATCGCAGTTCTACGACGGTGACGCCGTTGCCGCCTTCCGAAGGTTCCCCGGGGCGGAACGACTTGACGAGCCCGTGCGTTTTCAGAAAATCCCGCAGCCCTTCGCGCAATACGCCTGTACCTTTGCCGTGAATGACGTAAACGCGAGACAAGCCGGCCATCATCGCCTCGTCGAGAAACCGGTCGGTTTCGATTTTCGCCTCTTCCAGGCCGACGCCACGGACGTCGAGTTCCGTCCGCACCGATGTTTCTCGTGTACGGCGGACGGCGACGGAAACGGGGGGTTCGGAAGCGGTTTTGGCGATTTTCTCGATGTCGTCCTCCTTCACCGTCAACTTCAACACACCCATGCGCACGACCCACTGCCCCGGCCCGGCGCGCTCCGCCAGAACGCCTTCGCGGCCGAGCGACAACACGCGAACCTCGTCGCCGGGAGCAAGAACTTCCGGCTTGCGGCTTCGACGAGCAGATTCACGCTTAAACGGCGGCTCCGCTGGTTCCGGTTCCGCTTCGTCCAGACGACGCCTGGCCTCGATCCAATGATGTTCCTTGAACGCCGCGCGCTCTTCCTGTGCCATTCTCCGCAGGTCGGCGACCACCGCTTCCGCCTCGCGCCTGGCATGCGCCACGATTTCACGCGCCTGCCTGCGCGCGTCTTCCAGCAGTCTACTTTTTTGTTCCCGAAATTCGGCGAGCTTCGCCTCGTAATCCTCGCGAAGACGCTCGGCCTCACGCCGCAACGCTTCCGCTTCCTGGCGACCGCGTTCGGCCGCCAATCGATCGGCTTCGAGCGCGGCCAGCATCGCATCTACCTTTCGGCCGGTTTCGCTGACTTGGCCCCGCGCTTGTTCGACAATCGGTTTCGGAAGGCCCAGTCGCTCCGCGACGGTAAAAGCCATACTTCGGCCGGGCACGCCAAGGAGCAGGCGATAAGTCGGCGCGAGCGTCCGTTCGTCGAATTCCATGCTGGCGTTGACCATGCCGTCGCGATTATACGCGTAAGCTTTTAATTCGCCGAAATGCGTCGTCACCACGACCCGACATCCCGTACGATGCAAGTGATCCAAAATCGCGACGGCCAGCGCGGCGCCCTCTTCCGGATCGGTGCCGGCGCCGATTTCGTCGAGCAGGACGAGGCTGTTGGGCGACAGCTCGTTTAAAATGCGAACGACATTGGTCATATGCCCGGAAAACGTGCTCAAATTCTGCTCGATGCTTTGCTCGTCGCCGATATCCGCGAAAACACCGTCGAATACCGCCAGTTCGGTGCCCTCCTCCGCAGGAACGAATAAACCGGAGGCCGCCATCAGGCAAAAAAGGCCGACCGTCTTGAGCACAACCGTCTTGCCGCCCGTATTCGGCCCCGTTACGACGATCGTCCGAAAACGGCCGCCGAGCTCTAAATCGAGCGGCACCACGCGGTCGGCGGCAATGAGCGGATGCCGTCCTTTCCGGATGTTCAGATAGCCGCGCGCATTGAGGACGGGCAACGTCGCCCGCATCTCGCGGGCGAGCGCCGCTTTCGCGAACCGGAAATCAAGCTCGCCGAGCCTGTCGATGCCGTCCCGCAGTTCGTGGTGGCGATTGCGAACGTATGAGGAAAGTTCCGCTAAAACACGTTCAATTTCCCTTCGTTCGCGCAGGCGAAGTTCGCGCAGCCGGTTGTTCAGCTCCACGACGGGTTCGGGCTCGATGAACAGCGTGGCGCCGGAAGCCGACTGGTCATGGACGATGCCGCCGAACGAGGCGCGATGTTCCGCCTTGACCGGAAGCACGAACCGTTCGTTTCGGATCGTCACGATCGGCTCCTGCAGCATTTTGACGACCGACGGCGATCGGACGAGCTGTTCCAGCCGTTCGCGCACGCGCCGTTCCGCTGCACGGATCTCTCGGCGGACCTGTGCAAGTTCGTCGCTCGCGCCGTCGAGAATTTCCCCGTTTTCCCCGACAGAACGGCGGATAGGCTCCTCGACGTCGGACAAATCGGGCAAGCCTTCCGCCAAGGCGGCCAGAGAGGGAATCGCGACCTCGCCGCGGACGCGGAGCACAAACCGTTTTAAACGGCGGCCGGCCGCGATTGTTTCGGCGATGTCCCACAGTTCTTCCGGCGAAAGAACGCCGCCGATCCGTACACGGTCGAGAGACGGACGAACGTCTCGAATGCCGGAAAGCGGTGCGGGACCGAACCGGCTTTCGACGACGAACGCTTCGTCCGTTTCCGCGAGCCTTCTCGACACGACGTCGAACGACGTCTCGGGCACAAGCGACGCCGCGCGCTCCCGGCCCATCGCCGTCGACGTTTTCGACTCGAGCATCCGGATGATACGGTCGAACTCCAAGACGGTCAACGTTTTTCGGTTCACGGTCCGTCACCTTTCGCCCGATCGTTTGCCCCTATTATATCGAACCGAGCCTGTGGCGGAAAATGCCGCGCATATGCCCGATGCGGTCCGAGACACTAAGCATTGAAACACATTTCCCCGACGGGAGGGACACTGAACCGTGCGCATCATCGGCCATATCGTTCGATTTCTCGTGGCCGCCATCATGCTGATGGTGGTCGGATGGATCGTTCCCGGGTTCAGCGTCGGCAATTTCTGGAGCGCGCTTTTGCTCGCCCTCGTCATTGCGGCGGCCGGGTGGCTGATCGAAAGCTTTTTCGGCGAACGCATCAATCCGTTCGGCCGAGGAGTCGTCGGATTTCTGGTCAGCGCCCTGGTGATCTGGCTCGCCCAGTTTATCGTCGGGGGCGTCTCCGTGACGTTTCTCGGGGCGATTCTGGCCGCGCTCGTCATCGGAATCGTCGACCTGTTCATGCCGATGGGGAATCCGTTCCAGGTCGGCACTGGCACGGCCGGTCAGAAGTGACGAACACCGATCGCAAAACTCGGCTTTTCGCCCGTTTGCCCGGACCTCCGGGCAACGGTTTTTTTCCGTCACAATTCCGCCATGAATTTCACGGAATTGTCACGTCTGTCGGTACCTCTTCGGCAATATAATGGGATCATAGCGGACAAGAACCCGAAAGAGGTGACCGACTGATGAAACGCATCCTTCTGTTTGCTGTCCTTGTCGCCTCCGCCGTCGCGATGGCCGCCTGCGGGGCGTCGTCAAGCGGCTCGAAACCGCCGACCAACCAAGACCAAGGCGCCGTCATGGCCGAACCCGCATCCGAAATCGTCATCAAGGCATCGAACTTCAAGTTCGACATGGCCGAGTATAAAGTGAAAAAAGGCCAGCCCGTCAAACTGACGCTGCAAAACGTCGAAGGCGTCCACGGTGTCACCATCTCGGGCGTCAATCTGAACCTGAAAGCCGGAAAAACCGTCGAGTACACCTTCGACAAGGCGGGAACGTACGATATCGTCTGCAACATTTACTGCGGCGCGGGACACGCCCAAATGCGCGCTAAGCTGACCGTGGTGGAATAATGAAAAAAACTCTCGACGTCGGGCGGCCGGGGGTCTCCCGGCCGCCGATCGGCTTTGCTTCAGGACTCTTCCAGAAACCGGATCCATTCGTTATATTCGGCCTGCAGTTTGGCGTATTCTTCCTGTAGTTTCCGGTACGCCTCCGCGATCGACGGGTCGCACGACGTCGAGCGAAGCCGACCGACTTCTTCCTCCAACTCGCGAACACGGGCGGCCAGTTTCTCGCGTTCCGCGCGCAACCGCTCCGCCTCCTCCGTCAGGGCCGCCGCCTGTTCGCGCATCCGCTGCTCGGATTCCCGCGCAAGACGCTCCAATGCTTCTGCCTTGCGTTCCAGACGAAAGCAGTCGTCCATCGTCCGCAGCGCGGCCAAAACCGCCACGCGAGGCAAATCGAGCTTCGGATTGCGCTCGGCGATTTCCCGCATCCGCACGTCGAGAAGAGAAGCGATTTCTTTCAGATACGTCGGGCTCGACTCGGCGACAAGCCGATACTGCATGCCGAAAATTTCGACCGTCACCCGGTTTTTTTCCTCGCCGCCCATCGTCTTCTTCCCCTAACCGCGCAGTTCTGCGCCGTGTTCGGCCGCGAGCGCGGCCACGATGCGGCCGTGGACGTCCGCCGCTTCTTCGTCGGTCAGCGTTCGCTCCGGATGGCGATAAACGAACGACAGCGCAACGCTTTTTCTCCCCGCTCCAAGGCGTTCGTCGGTATAAACATCGAACACGTCGGCCGATTCCAACCAAGGCCCGCCGGCAGCACGAGCGGTATTCAACAGGGCGGACGCTTCCACGCCTGCGGCGACGACAACCGCCGCGTCGCGGGCGATCGCCGGAAATTTCGCCGGAGGCACCGCTTGGAAGTCGTCGCGCGCCATCTCCGCCAGGACGTCGAGATCGATCTCGCACACGTACGTGTCGTCGAGTTCGAGCTCACGTTGGTGTTCGGGATGAAGCTGACCCATAACACCGATGCGCCGGCCGTCTCCGTCCGAAACGCGAATCTCCGCCGTTCGGCCGGGATGCAGGCCTTCCACGTTCGCCCGAACGAACTCAGCACGGACGCCGAACAGCCGGAACACGCCTTCCAACATCCCTTTCAGGTCGAAGAAATCCGCCTTACGCTCCTTTCCCGATTGCGACCAGTGCGGAGGCCGGACGCGTCCGGTCAAAAGCGCCGCCAGCATGTGGCGTTCCTCCGGCAAATCGTCCGCCACACCGCTGCGGTTCCAAAAGACGCGTCCGATCTCGAACAGTGCAAGATCGTGTTCGCCCCGGTTACGGTTATAAACGGCAATGTTGAGAAGTTCGGGAACGAGGCTTACGCGCAATTCGCTTCTTTCAACACTCATCGGCATCATCACGGCAACCGGCGCAACATTCCCCACCAGTCCGGCGAACACGCGCCGCGACTGAGGAGCCGTCAAGGAATAGCTGACGGCTTCCAGCCAGCCGGCCGACGACAAATACGCCCGAAGCTTCCTTCTCAGGCGCTGCTCGCGCGTCAACCCGCCGGGCGTCGACGGTCCCTCCAAAGCTGTGGCGGGAATACGGTCGTAACCGTACAACCGGGCGATCTCCTCGATCAAGTCGACATCGCGCACGACGTCTCCGCGGCGCGAAGGAACGAGGATCGTCCAGCCGCCCCCGCCGAAAGATTCCCGTCCGAAATTCAGTTTGTCCATCATCCCCTCGACGTCTTCCTCGCTCAGGGAAGTTCCTAGGTATCGGTTGATCCTGTCGAGCGTAAGGAACACCCGCCGCGGACGCGTTTGCGTCTCGCCAACCGCCACGACGCCCTGCGCGACCGAAGCTCCCGCCCACTCGGCCAAAAGCGACGCCGCGCGCGAAGAGGCGGGAACGACCGCTTCGGGATCGACGTCTTTCTCAAAACGAAGCGCTGCCTCTGACCGGATCCCGAACCGTCGCGCCGCCCGACGCACCGTGAGCGCGTCGAATCTCGCCGATTCGAGCAAAATCCTCGTCGTCCCCGCCGACACTTCGGAATTCTCCCCGCCCATGACGCCGGCGATCGCGACGGGCTTCGACCGATCGGCAATGACCAGAACATCGTCGTTTAACTCGCGCGTCTCCCCGTCGAGCGTCACGATTGTTTCACCCGAACGCGCAAGTCGTACCACGACCTCGCCGCCGTCGATTTTGTCGTAGTCGAACGCATGGAGCGGCTGGCCATACTCCAGCATCACATAGTTGGTGATATCGACGACGTTGTTGATCGGCCTCATCCCGGCGGCGATGAGGCGGTTTTGCAACCATTGCGGCGAAGGCCCGACGCGGACTCCCTCGGCATACCGGGCCGTATAAAGCGGACATTCACGGACGGCGGCGATGCGGACGCGAACGCGCTCTTGCGCCTGAACGCCGGATTCGTTCAGCCGCGGTTCCGGCAGGCGCACCTTCCGGCCGAAAAGAGCGGCCGTCTCATACGCGACGCCGATCATGCCCAGACAATCCGAACGGTTCGGCGTCAGCTCGAGATGCAGGATCTCGTCGTCGAGCGCAAGCGCCGCGACCGCATTTTCCCCGACCGCAACGTCGTCGGCAAGCACCCAGATGCCGTCCTGGGCGCCCTTGGGCAGCCATTTCGGATCGACACCGAGCTCTTCGGCCGAAAGGATCATGCCTTGCGAATCCACGCCGCGAATCTTCGCCTCCCGAATGACGACGCCGCCCGGCAACGTCGCCCCCGGCAACGCGACGGCGACTTTCTGGCCTTCCGCCACGTTCGGTGCGCCGCAAACGATCCGCAACGCGCGGGATTCACCGCCGCCGACGTCGACCGTGCAGACGCTCAACCGGTCCGCATCGGGATGCGGCTCCTTTTTCAATACGCGACCGACGACCACGCCGGAAACGCCCCGATTGCGCCGTTCGACCGCAGCGACTTCGATGCCCGCCCGCGTCAGCCGCTCCGCAAGTTCGGCAGCCGATATCCCCGACAAATCCACATACTCCGACAGCCACCGGTACGAGACTCTCATGAACGTCTTTTCGCCTCCGCTCACCAGTGTGCGAATTGCCGCAAAAACCGGACGTCGTTCTGGTAAAAATGCCGGATGTCGTCGATGCCGTACTTCAGCATGGCGATGCGCTCGACTCCCATGCCGAACGCAAACCCCGAACACGACGCCGGATCGTAGCCGGACATTTCGAGCACGCGCGGATGGACCATGCCGCATCCGAGAATTTCCAGCCAGCCGGACTGCTTGCATACGCGACAACCCGATCCGCCACACATCACGCACGAAACGTCGACTTCCGCACTCGGCTCCGTGAACGGAAAATAACTCGGACGAAGCCGAATGTCCGTTCTCGGCCCGAACATGCGCCGCGCAAACTCCAGTAACGTCCCCTTCAGGTCGCTCATCCGCACGTTTCGGTCAACGACCAGCCCCTCGACCTGCATGAACTGGTGCGAGTGCGTCGCGTCGTCGGTATCGCGCCTGTACACCTTCCCCGGACAAATAATCCGGATCGGCAGCCGGCCGCCCATCCGCTCCATCGTGCGAGCCTGCACGGGCGACGTGTGCGTCCGAAGCAGCGTCTCGTCGGTGACGTAAAACGAGTCCTGCATGTCGCGCGCCGGGTGATCCTTCGGCAGATTGAGCGCCTCGAAATTATAGTAGTCGCGCTCGACTTCCGGACCTTCGGCCACCGCATACCCCATGCCGATGAAAATGTCCTCGATTTCCTCGACGACTTTCATCAACGGATGCACGGCGCCGGAAAAAACCGCACGGCCGGGAAGCGTGACATCGATCCGCTCCTCTTCCAGCCGTCTGGCGGTTTCTTCCTGCAGCAAGCGCCGTTCGCGTTCAGCAAACGCCTGCTCGAGGGCGCGCCTCACCTCATTGGCCGCCATGCCGACGGCCGGGCGTTCGGAGGGATCGAGCGACCCGAGCTCGCGCAACACTTCGGAGATCGGACTTTTTTTGCCCAAATATTTCACGCGCAACTCCCGCAGCTCGTCGACGGAACAGGATCGTTCCAATTCTTCCAGAGCCTGTTCCTTCAGCGCCGACAGACGTTCCTTCACCCTTGACGCCCTCCCTTGTGACAAACAAAAAAGCACCTTCGCCGAGGGACGAACGTGCCGTGGTACCACCCTACTTTTCGGCATGCGGGAAAAGCGCGGCGATCACCGCGCCATCGCAAGCCTCTCTTTCCCGATAACGGCGGCAGGCCGGTATCCCCTACAGGCGGCCGCGCGGCCGCGTTCAGGGAACGGCTCCGAGGCGAACTTCGACGGCTCGCGGTCCGGGGAGGGCTCTCAATCGCGGCCCTCCCTCCCTGTCGGCGCCGAACCGGCTACTCTTCCTCTTCATCGCCTGTCCGAAAAAATGCAGTTTCGCCCATCATTATAAGACAGCGATACAGGCGATTGCAAGTATCAAGGCCTTTCGGACTACTCTCGGTCGTCCCCTGACGTCTGCTCGCCGAAACGGTCCATGTTCCAGCTTTCATAATGATACTCGCAAAGCCCCATGCCGTAAACGGGTCGGTCGCACAACCAGGCGGCACATGATTTTACCGCGGCAACCTTCGGCGCCATCGTCCCGGATTCTGCGGATTGTTCCAGCCTTCGCTTTTTGAGTTCTTGCAGCCGATTCCGCTGATAATGCGAGGCGCAAAATCCTTTCGCGTAATACGGTCGTTCGCATCCCTCCACACTACAAGTACGCGATTGTCGGTCCACCTCGGTTTCACCTCCTTTCAACGAGTCTTTTACCATTATAACAGATCAATTGCTACAAAATAATCCATGTCATTCGACAATTTTGTCCATGGGAGATCGGCGGCGACGTGGAGTATGCTGAAAAGCGAAGGGACGGGAGGCGGATGATGAAGCCGGAAACGCGGATTTACGCCGACGCTTTTTTGCAAAACGTCAAGAATGTCGCGTTTTTCACGTTTTTGCCCGTTCTGATCGCACGGCTGGGCGCAAGCGATTTCGTCATTGCGCTGTCCAACACGCTTCCCGCCGCGTTTTGCGCGCTGTCGCTCGCATTTTTGACGCGCCAGCTGCCGGTGACGCGAAGGGTGTTTCTCGCCAGCGGTTACATCCGCCAAGTCGCCTTTTTGATGATGGCGCTGTCGGTGCTTTTGCCGAATCCGTTTCCGGCTTTGTTTTTTTTCTGGGCGATCAACGCCGTTTCGGTTATCGTCATGTCCGCCCAACAGCCGGCGATCATGCGCCGGCATGTCGACACCGCCGAGTTTCCGAAAATGTTCAGCAGGCTCAAAATGATCGGCATCGCTGTCACGACCGCGGGAGGATTTGCGATCGGCGCCGCTCTGGACGCTACAGACCGTTTCTTCCCTTATAACTATGTCGCGTCGATGCTGATCGGGTGCGTCTCCACATTCGCAGGCATGTCGCTGATCGCCGAGCTGGCACCGCGGGAGTCGGTCCGGTTCCGTCTCGGGCTTGTCCGGCCGTTCCGCGAGTGCACGCCGCGCATGTGGTGGATGGGACTGAACCAGACGGCCTTGTTCATGGCGCAGCCGCTGTTCGTCATCTATCACGTCAACCGGCTCGGCCTGTCCAACACGCAAATCGCCTATTTCGTCGTCGTGTCGGGAGCGGCGGCGACGCTGGCCATGCCGTGGGCGAGACGGTGGATTGAGCGATGGGGGGCAATGCGCGTTTACGGAGCGGCGCTCTTGGCCATGCCCGTCGTCCTTTTGCCGTACGGGCTGATCGACGCGTTTCCGCTGCTGATCATCGCACAGGCCGTCCTCGGCGTCGGCTCGGCCGTGCAGGAAGTCGCCGCACAGGCGATTATGATGGAAGACGCGCCGAAGCACAAGAAAGAAATGGACTATTTTTCCGACTGGCAGCTCGTCATGCAGCTCGGCATGGCGATCGGCCCGATGTTGGCGGCGATCTTGCTGGAATTTACGCCCGTGTGGCTATGTTTTGCGGTCGTCGCTGTGGTGCGGGTGGCCGTATTCTGGATGGGAGCCAAAGCGGGAGCGGAATCCGAGATGCGTGCCTCCGCCGCTTTCCGCTTTTTTCGTTCTACCGAACAGTAAGAAAAATTAACTCAACATGTTGACTATCATAACATGATTGATTATAATAACTCACGTAAGGTGCCGATTCAAAGTCGAATCGCCACGAGTCGCAAGTAAATCTCATTCGGGCAAAGTCGCCCGTCGTTTCGCTCTCGGACTCCGGATGTCCTGAGGAAACGACGGGTTTTTGTTTTTCATACTCCGCTTTCGAGAGGTGAACCGAATGACAGACTCCATGTCCCGACGCGATTTTCTCAAAAAAGCCGGCTTCTTCGGCGCGGCCGCCTTCCTTTTTCCGGGGACCGTGCTTTCCGCATGCGGCAAAGCGGCGAACAAGACGGCGCCGAGTCCTGCGACGACCGTCGTCCGCGGCGGCAGAATCAAAATCGGTTTTATTCCTTTGACCGATTGCGCCTCAGTCGTGATGGCCAAAGAGTGGGGGTTGTACCAAAAATACGGCGTCGACGTGGAGGTGAGCAAGGAAGCGTCGTGGGCCACCGTGCGCGACAAGCTGCTGTCCGGCGAACTGAACGCCGCCCATTGCCTGTTCGGCATGCCGTTTTCCGTCTACACCGGCATCGGCGGTCAGGCCGGCCGCGAATTGAAGATCGCGATGATGCTGAACGCCAACGGGCAGGCCATTACGCTTGCCAAATCGTTCGCCGGCGTCGGGTTCCGCAATCTGTCCGCGGCCAGGCAGGCGATCGAGGGCGAAATGGCCAAGCGCGAAGTTACGTTCGCCATGACGTTTCCGGGAGGGACCCACGATATTTGGCTGCGCTACTGGCTCAAAGCCGTCGGCGTCGACCTGGCCAAACTTAAGATCATCGTCGTTCCGCCGCCGCAAATGGTCGCCAATATGAAAGTCGGCAACATGGACGGATTTTGCGTCGGTGAACCCTGGAACGGCGTTGCCGTCCGCGAGGGCATCGGATTCACGCACATCGCCACCCAAGATATCTGGAAAGACAACCCAGAAAAAGCACTTGTTTTGAACAAAGACTTCAGCACCCGCACCGACGAAGTGAAAGCCGTGATGAAAGCGATCCTGGAAGCGTCGAAGCGACTCGACGACCCGTCCGGCCGCAAAGAGGCGGCGCGCGTCATCAGCCAACAGGCTTACGTCAACGCGCCGGTGGAAGTCCTCGAAAACCGCCTTCTCGGCAAATACGATCTCGGCGCCGGCCTGGGCGAACACGTTTATACGGACGACTACATGCTTTTCCACAAAAACGGCAACGTGAACTTCCCGCGCAAAGCGCATGCTATCTTTTTCATGGCGCAATACGTCCGGTTCGGCTATCTGAAAGAACCGCCGGACTATCAGAAAATCGCCGAATCGCTCGTCATGCAGGATCTGTATCGACAAGTCGCCGAAGAAATGGGAATTCCCGTTCCCGACGACGACATGCGGCCGTTCGAGATCAAACTCGACGGAGCCAAGTTCGATCCGAACAACCCCGCCGAATACTTGAAATCCGCCTGAAATCCGATGGAGGTGTCCGTTCATGAGTTCCCAAATCGGACAGAACATTTCGCGGCCGACATACGGCAACGCCAGACGTCTCGTCATCACCGCGCCGGGTTGGAATACGGTCAAAAAAACGGGGTATCTGCTCGGAAGCCTGACGTTGCTGCTGGCGTGCTGGGAAGCGGCCAGCCGGTTGTCCGGACGCGCCCTTCCCGGACCGGCCGATACGCTGGGCGTGTTCTGGGGCCTTCTTTCCGATCCGTTTTACAACCGCGGTCCGAACGACAAAGGCGTGGCGCTCCAGTTGCTCGCCTCGCTGCAGCGGGTTTTTACGGGATTTCTGCTGGGCGCCGCCGTTGCAGTACCGCTCGGCATCGCCATGGGAGCAGCCCCTGTCTGCCGAAACCTGCTCGATCCGATCGTCCAAATCCTCCGCCCCGTCTCGCCGCTCGCCTGGTTTCCGATTGGACTGGCGGCCTTTCAGGCGGCGGGCCCAGCGACGGTGTTCATCATCTTCATCACATCGCTTTGGCCGACAGTGATCAATACGGCGTTTGGCGTCGCCAGCCTGCCGAAAGATTACCGCAACGTCGCGGCCGTGTTCCGTTTTTCGAAAAGAAAGTATCTGACCAAGGTGCTGCTCCCGTACGCCCTGCCGCATATGTTGACGGGTCTGAGGCTGAGCATGGGCATCGCCTGGATGGTGATCGTCGCCGCCGAAATGCTTTCCGGCGGTGTCGGAATCGGATTTTTCGTCTGGGACAGCTGGAATGCGCTCAGCGTCGAACGGGTCATTTCCGCGATCGCGTTGATCGGACTGGTCGGTCTAGGACTTGACCGGGCTTTTCAGGATCTGGAAAAACGGTTTCGAGACGGGAGGTAATCGACATGGAATACTTGAGACTGGACGACGTTCAAAAAACGTATATGACGCCGCGAGGACCGTTTCAGGTCCTTCGCCGCATCGACCTGACGATCCGTCGCGGCGAATTCGTCACCCTGATCGGGCATTCCGGCTGCGGAAAGTCGACGATTCTCAGCATGATCGCCGGACTGGAACAACCGACAGAAGGGCGCATTCTCTTCAAAGGCAGAACGGTCGACGGTCCGGGTCCCGACCGGGTGATCGTTTTTCAAAATTATTCCCTCCTGCCCTGGTTGTCCGTATGGGAAAACGTCTATGAAGCCGTGGACGCCGTCTGCAGCGACAAGACCCGGTCCGAAAAAAAATCGATGGTCGAGTACTACCTCCGCATGGTCGGCTTATGGGAACACCGCTACAAAAAGCCGAACCAGATTTCCGGCGGCATGAAACAACGGACGGCCCTCGCCCGCGCGTTCGCGGTCGGTTCCGACGTTCTTCTGCTGGACGAACCGTTCGGAGCGCTCGACGCCTTGACGCGTGCCGTCCTTCAGGACGAGCTTGTCGCGCTGTGGAGAAACGAATCCGGCGGCGGTCCCGAGACCGTCATCATGGTCACCCACGACATCGACGAAGCCATTTTGTTGTCGGACCGAATCGTCGTGATGACCGACGGACCGGCGGCGACCGTGAAAACGGTGATCGATGTCCCGATCGAACGCCCGCGGATCAGGCGCGACGTGATTCACAAGCCGGTTTACGGCGATTTGAAAGACGAACTGCTCGGCTATCTGCATCACGGCGCAGTTCCGACCGCAAACTGAAACGGGCGAAAGGAGGCTTGCCATGAGCGGCATCGGCATTCCTGGCCTTATCCTGATCCTTGTCATCGCACTTCTCTTGTTCGGCCCGCGTAAACTACCGGAACTCGGCGGCGCGTTCGGCCGAATGCTGGCGGAATTCCGGAAAGGGGCCAAAGAAGTCGCCGAAAGCCTGGAAACAGAAGAAGAATCGTTGGAAAAAGCGACGAAAAGTTGACACACCGGTTCGGTCGTGGTACGATCGGCACAAAGGCGAATCGTTTCACCTCCGGCTTGCGCGCCGGATAACGCCCAAAAGGAGGCGGACGCGATGAAACCCGCCGCCGCCGGCAGACCGGCCGGCCACGACTGGGTGTTCCAGAACCTGAGCGAACGGAACATGACGCTCGACGATGTTTTCGGCCGTATCGCCGCTTTTATGCGACAGCGCCCGCAGGCGGTCTATCGTCTGATCATCGGAACGGACTGCCAGGTCCATGCTCATCTGACGACGTTCGTCACCGGCATCGTCATCCAGCGCGTCGGCAACGGAGCCTGGGCCTGTTACCGGAAAGTAACGCTGCCTTACCGGTTTTCTTCGATCGGTCAGAAACTGTCGTACGAAACGTCGCTTTCCGAACAGATCGCGGTGGCGTTCCGCGAACGCTACCTGAAACAGTTGGAAGACATCGTGCTGCCCTACGTCTATCAGGGCGCGTCGTTCGAAGTCGTCATCGACATCGACGCCGGCTGCGACGAACACATCCACAAGACCGCGCCGTTCGTCATGGACATGGTACAGCGGGTCGAGGCGCTCGGTATGACGGCGCGGGTCAAGCCGGACGCCGTCGTCGCCTCCGGTTACGCCAACCGGTTCACGAAACACCCCGGCCAACCCGCCGCCGTTTCCTCCTTCTGAACTCTCCGCTTTTCGCCCGTCGGCCGTCAGCCCGCCTCCGCGCGAACTTTGCCGCCTTCGCCGATCCACGAACGTTTCCAGTCCCTCTGAACGAAAGCGATCAGCAAAGCGCATCCCAGAGCAATGACGCTCAGAACGAGAAATCCCGTCGAAAAAGATCCCGTCGCCGTTTTAAAATAGGCCAAAACTTTAGGCAGCAAAAATCCCCCGATCCCTCCGGCCGAACCGACAATCCCGGTAATGACGCCGATTTCTTTCGCAAAACGTTGCGGCACCAGCTGGAACACCGATCCGTTGCCCATGCCGAGACACATCATCGCGACAAACAGCATCAGCGTCGCCCAGCCGAGCTCCGGCAGCGCCGACATGCCGAACATCATCGCCGAGACGGCCAGATATAGCGCGATCAGCATGCGGATGCCGCCGAACCGGTCCGCCAGCCATCCGCCGACCGGACGAAAGAAACTGCCCGCAACGACGCACAGCGTCGTGAAATCGGCCGCCCGAACCGCCGACAGGCCGTACTGCGAATGGAAAAAGACGGTGAGATAGCTGGCCATGCCGACAAATCCGCCGAACGTCACGCTGTAAAACAGACAGAACAGCCACGCGTCGCGCTCCTTCAGCACAGCCGCGTAATCCGCCAGCCGCTTAGGCGCGGGCTGGTTCGGACTATCTTTGGCAAGGATAGAGAACACGACAAACGTGACGACGAGCGGAATGAGCGCGAACCCGAACACGACGTGCCAGTCGCCGCCGAAATGCTGCGCGATCCGGTTGGCGAACAACGTCGTCAAAATCGTGCCGCTGTTTCCTGCCCCGGCGATTCCCATCGCTAACCCCTGATATTGCGGCAGGTACCAGCGGCTCGCCAGCGGCAGTGCGGCGGCGAAACTCGCACCGGCGACGCCCAGCAAAAGAGCGATGACGTACAGCTTGCCGAGCCTGTCGGCGAACAGCCATCCCCAGATGAGCGGCACCATCGTCGCCAGCATGCCGAGCTGAGCCGTCCGCTTCGGCCCGATATGGTCGGTCAGCTAGCCCAATACGAGCCGTAGGATCGCCCCGCCGAGCGTCGGCAGCGCGACCAGGTTCGCCTTTTGCGATTCGGTCAGGCCGAAGTCGTTCATGATGATGACGGCGAGCAGCCCAAGCAGCACCCAGATCATGAAGCTGACGTCAAAATACAGAAACGCGCTGAACAATGAGGGGGTGTGGCCGCTTTTGAGAAAATCGCTTCGTTTCACGACTTCATCCTCCATTTCAAAAATTTCTTTGCAAACAAAAGCCCGGTCCGCCTCCGCGCCGTCATCGGCGCCGAACGGACCGGGCCGCATCGCCCGGGCAACCGGCACGCCATCGTGCCTCCGGTCTGAAAACCCGCCTGTCGACAATATAACACGAATACACCCTAAACGTCAACCTTGAATGTTAATTTTTCTGACATATGCATCGCGGCCGGTTTCATCCCGCCGCCTGGGTCTTGGCCGTCTTCGCCTGAACCGCCTCGGACGTTTTCGTTTCCCTGGCGTCGGCGGATTTCGCGTCGGCCAGCCGGGAAACGGACTTCACCTCCATCTTGCTCGTTCCCTGAAACCATGCTCCTTCCTCGACCGCAAGGGCACTCGCCTGGATCGTCCCGAACAGGCGTCCCGTCGCCGTCAGCGATACTCTTCCTTCGGCGACGACATGTCCATGGATCGTTCCGGCATTGACCACATGGCGCGCTCGAATGTTGGAATGAACGACTCCTTCCTTGCCGACGGCGACATCGCCGGCACATTCGATATCGCCGTCGACGCGCCCTTCGATGCGGACACTCCCTTCGGAAATGATTTTGCCTTCCAGCGATGTTCCTTTGCCGATAAAGACATCCAGCGTATTCCGGCCGACGCTTCCGCCTTTCCGGCCGTTCTTGCCAATGCGGAACAAAGAAACACCTCCTTCTCCGACCGTGCTTGATCACGAAGTTTCGGCGGGCACGGCTGCGGATAAATAAAGCTTCGGGTTGACCGGTCTTCCGCCGACCACGATCTCAAAATGCAAATGCGGACCGGTACTTCTCCCCGTCGAGCCCGCCGCCCCGATCGTCGCTCCTTGCCGGACGGTCTGTCCCTTTTTGACGAACATTCGACTCAGATGCATATAAACCGTGCGGACGTCGCCTTCATGAGCGATCTCGATCACGTTGCCTTCCGACGCGTCGCGTTCGGCGCGCGTCACCGTTCCGTCGGCGGCGGCAAAAACGGGTTCACCGGCCGATGCGGCGATGTCGATGCCGGTATGAAAGCGGTTTTCGCCCGTAAAGGGATCGCGCCGGAGACCGAATCCCGACGTGATGAGGCGGGAGCGCACCGGCCATATGGAGGGAACCGCCCGTTTTTTCCGCTGTTGTTCGCGAAGCGACAGCGCCGCCCGCTCCAAATCTTGTTCAAGTCGCTCCGTCTCTGCCGAAAGACGGACCAGCTGTTCGAACAATGCCGTGAAATCCGCTCCCGAAGCCCGCAGTCGAAAAATTGGCAAACCGAATCCCTCGCCGCCGTTTACCGCCGTGCGGTCCGGCCGAACTCCGGAGAGCGCGCGGACTTCCTCCTCCAGTCGCCGCAACTCCTCCAGTCGGCCGCGAACGTCGTCCAATTGCCGCGACAACGCTTCCATCTGTTCCTCAAGCCGACGGATTTCCGCCTGTTTGTCGGAAATGAGGTTTTCATACTGTTGTTTTTGCTTTTCCATTTCCCCGCGCAGGGCGGCCGACGCCCGGACGTGCGCCCAACGTTCGAACGCCATCCAGCCGCCGGCGCCGACGATCGCCGCCAACGTTAACACTCCGGCTGTTCTGAACGTCCGGCGCGATACATCCAGGCGTCGGACGGGTCCGGTTGAATCCGGAATCAGCACGAACGTCAGTCGGGTATCTTTGATCCGCCTCCTGCGCATGATCCGCTCCTTTCTGCGCCCGAACGACGTCCGCCGGGCCGGTCGCCTCGCCGCCTATTTCCACGTTTATGCCCGGACGCGCTTCGTTATGTCTGCAACAGTTCCCACCATCGCAAATAGGGATACGGATCGATCGCCTTCCATTCCGGCGTCTTGTAAATTCCGAAATGAAGGTGCGGACGGAACAGCCCCGACGTCCCGACCGGACCATAGCCCGTATCGCCGACATAGCCAATCAGTTGTCCCTTGCGGACAGTCGAACCGACCGAAAGGCCTGAAGCATATCCGGCCAAGTGTGCGTAATAAAAAACCGTAGAATCGTCCGCCTTGACGGTCAGGCGCCAGCCTCCGTATTCGTTCCATCCTTTCCGGATGACCGTTCCGCTCCAAGCGCTGTAAACGGGCGTCCACTTCGGCGCGAAAATGTCGACGCCGTCGTGCGTCCGGACCGGTCCCGAACCGTCCGGCGACCACGTCCGTCCGTCGCCGTAGTTGTCCGTATACGGTTCATATGTACCTTTTTTTAAGGGAAACATGCCGTCGACAAATGCGCTGGGCTTGTATGGAACATAGATCTGCATGCCGACCTGGAGCACATTCGGATTCGACAACTGAGGATTAGCGTTGATCATCGCCTGAAGCGGTACGCCGAACCGGACGCCGATCTTCCACAACGTATCGCCGGGAACGACGACGTACTTCCATCCATACGGTTCGGCCGCCCCTGCCGTCCCCGATGCGAAGAAGGACAATACGACGAGGAACAACACCAACACAACCGAAACCCGTCGAGTCTTTCTGTCGACCATGGTGGCTTTCACCTCGCTCGCAGTCTCACTCTCTACTATAAGGGTTTCATAGGGTTTGGTTAAGTGTTACTTTTTTCCAATCACCCGTTGTTGGACGGCTGTTTTTGTGATACAATTTTTAGAACTTGAAGGGGGAGAGTCGGATGTCGCTGGACGAACGCGAAAGGCAGGAAGAAGAGGCCCGACTGAAACGGGTAACGGAACACATCCGACGTCAGTTGGCGGAATGGGACGCCGTTCTGGAACGCCGGAAAGCCGACCTTTCGTCCATCGCCAAACATTTGTGGGACGACGAAATTACGCTTGACCCCGAATATTCGGGAGAAACCGCCGTACACTTAAGCCAGCAGACGCAGATTTGGGCGGAACGCAACCGAAATTACGAACACGCCCGCAACATGCGCCGCAGCCTGGAAGCCGTCCTGCCCTCGCCGTATTTCGGTCGGATCGATTTCCGCGAACGCGGGAGCGATACGGCCGAGCCCGTCTACATCGGATTGCGGTCGATTTTCGACGAGCGGACGCAGGAACATCTCGTTTACGACTGGCGCGCTCCGATATCCAGCATGTATTACGATTACGGCCTCGGACCTGCTCGATACCGGACGCCGGACGGAGGTTCGGTAGAGGGCGACATTACCCTGAAACGTCAGTACAAAATCCGCGACGGCCGCATCATTTACATGTTCGACACCGGCGATCAGATCGGCGACGAATGGCTTCAGGACATGATCTCCAAAAGCGCCGACGACAAAATGCGCAACATCGTCGCCACCATCCAGCGCGAACAAAACCGCATCATCCGCGACGACGAACATCCCGTTCTCGTCGTGCAAGGAGCCGCCGGCAGCGGCAAAACGTCGATCGCCCTGCAGCGCGTCGCCTATTTGCTGTACCGGTACAGGACCAAACTGCGCGCAGACCAGATCATCCTGTTTTCGCCCAACCGAATTTTCAGCGACTACATTTCCAATGTGCTTCCGGAACTCGGCGAAGAAAACATGGTCCAGATGACGTTTCAGGAATACGTCGAAAACCGGGTCGGCCGGAGTTGGCAGATCGAGGACCGCTACTCGCAGGCGGAATGGCTGCTCCGTTCGCAGAACGAACCGGAGCTTTCCTTGCGTGAAACGGCCATCCGGTACAAAACGTCCTTGCGGTTTTTACGGGTGATGCTGCGTTACGCCGAGATGCTCGGTCGGGAAGGGTTCATGTTCCGCGACGTGCTTTATAAAACGTCGATGGTGTTCGGGCGGGAACGGATTGAACAACTGTTTTACGAGACGTACGGCGACGACCCGGTTTACGTTCGACTGGAAAAAATCAAACAACACATTCTCGACGAGCTTGAAGAATTCCGAAAAAACCGCATCAAACAGCTTTATCTCCGGTTGCGGCGGGAACCGAAATATTTAGGCGCCGACGAGGAATTGCGCCGGATGGCCCAGACGATCGTCAACCGGCGGGTAGAGCAAATTCGCGGGCAAGTCGAAAAATTGGAGTTTGCGGACGTTGCGGGTATGTACCGCCGATTGCATGAAGATCGGGCGCTGTTTGCACGGATCGCCTCGGAATCCGGCACAGGCGTTCCGGATCGGTGGGACGAAATGGCATCCTGGTTTTTAGATAAAATGGATAAATCAATAATACCTTGTGAGGATGCTCCTGCTTTTCTGTTTCTCTATGAATTTGTGGAAGGGATCCATCCGTTCAACGCCGTACGGCATGTGTTGATCGATGAAGTGCAAGATTACAGCGTTTTTCAGCTGTGGCTGATCAGACGCCTGTTTCCGCGCGCGCGCCTGACGCTGCTCGGCGATCTCAATCAGACGCTTCGGCCCGATACTGGCCTGGAATCGTACGAACAACTGGCCGATGTTTTCGCGCCGGATTCGCCGTTTATCGTCCGGTTGCACAAAAGTTACCGTTCCACTCTCGAAATTCTGCGCTTCGCCCAAGCGATTCTGCCGGCGGGAGAACCGTCCGAGCCGTTTGCGCGCTCCGGCGAAAAACCGAAACTCGTCATCGTCGACGACGAACAAGCGATGGCCCAACAAGTTTCGGCCGACGCATCGTCTCTTTTGGCATCGGGCTTTCAGTCCGTAGCCGTTTTGTGCCGTACGGCTGAAGACGCCGGACGCGCCCATCGCCTGCTGGATGCGATCGCCGCCGCCGAAACGACGCACTTGCGGCCGAGGCTCCTGACGAAGGACGACGTCGCGTTCGTAAAAGGGTGGACGATTCTGCCGTCTTATTTGGCCAAAGGACTCGAATTCGACGTCGTGCTCCTCTGGAATGCGTCGGCCGACGTGTTTTTTCAGGAAACGGAGCGGAAGCTCTTTTACACGATGTGTACGCGGGCGCTGCACCGGTTGATCCTGTATGCCGTCGGGCGACCGTCGCCGTTTATGGACGACATCCCTCTTTCGCTCTATAACGTGGAAAGGCGTTGTTCCGAAAAACCGTTCCCGCGGCTCCGATAAACTTCCGAAAGCCAAAAAGAGAAAAAGGCAGCCCGGCCGTCCGTTTTCGTCTCGGCCGAGCTGCCGTTTTTGATTTCGGCTGTGGTTTGTTCTCGTTTCGTCTTTCGTCGGCGCCCGCGGTGCTTCGAATGTCGGCGGTCTCCGGTTACGGCTCGACGCCCCAGACGAGCTGACCGTTCCGATACAGCGTCACCCGGTTCCAATCCGCAAAACTCGTCTTCGTCGGATCATACGAGTAGTCGTTCGCCTCGTTGTAGTTCGTCCA
>MOXJ01000024.1 GCA_002507565.1 Candidatus Reconcilbacillus cellulovorans | reverse complement strand
TTAAGGGCAGTGAGTGTGTTACATTCCAAGACCCAGCATACAGGAGGCGCTCTTTCTTTTCAAACCGCAAATTCATTCACTACAGGAATGGCTCCTTTATATGTTTCAATCCCTTCAAGGTACGATCCAAACCGATGAACGAGGAATACCGGAAGCGGCTGAACGAGATTTTGTTTCAATCCCTTCAAGGTACGATCCAAACTCAGTCGGGGGATCTCCAGGTATTCATCGCCCAGATGTTTCAATCCCTTCAAGGTACGATCCAAACTCCTTCCTAAACCGAAAAAATCGGAAACTATACCAAGTTTCAATCCCTTCAAGGTACGATCCAAACAAAAATTGGGGATCTAATTCCGGTCTACCCGGAGATCCCGTTTCAATCCCTTCAAGGTACGATCCAAACCTACCGGCGCATCGGCGGCAAACGTGACGCTGGTCATGTTTCAATCCCTTCAAGGTACGATCCAAACCGTTACATCCGCAATGGCTTTAGCAAGATCAGTAAGAGGTTTCAATCCCTTCAAGGTACGATCCAAACCGGGCTGGTTCTGCTGGCAATCGGGCTTCTGACCGTCTGGTGTTTCAATCCCTTCAAGGTACGATCCAAACATCTTTGGTTGTTGTCGATTTGTTTACAATCACTTTTGTTTCAATCCCTTCAAGGTACGATCCAAACTCGTTCGCCTTTCTTCGAGAAACCGCTTTCTTCCGCTGTTTCAATCCCTTCAAGGTACGATCCAAACCCTTTTCCGATACGCTTTTCCAGCTCGCCGATGCCGCGGTTTCAATCCCTTCAAGGTACGATCCAAACGCGAATGCGTACCTGCCGTCGTCCGACCGGAAAAGTGCGGTTTCAATCCCTTCAAGGTACGATCCAAACAAGGTTGTTGGGCCGGAGACGCGCTGTGGCGTCTCCGGGTTTCAATCCCTTCAAGGTACGATCCAAACGCGGTGGCGGCGGCGATCGAGGCGGCCGAGGCGTGCGCGGTTTCAATCCCTTCAAGGTACGATCCAAACGCAGTAAAAACAGGGTACATCCCGTTACACAGTAGATGTTTCAATCCCTTCAAGGTACGATCCAAACTCTTGCCGAGCTTACCGCGCGCGCACTTGGAGCGCGGTTTCAATCCCTTCAAGGTACGATCCAAACGCCGCGGCCGGAGCTGACGGCGGCAATAGTCCAGCGCGCGGTTTCAATCCCTTCAAGGTACGATCCAAACACTTGTTGAAAAAATAAAGACAGTATGGTCGTATATTGTTTCAATCCCTTCAAGGTACGATCCAAACGTGCACCAAGCTTCCAACTGATCGTCCATGATCCAATTAGGTTTCAATCCCTTCAAGGTACGATCCAAACCGAGTAACCTGAAGCCTACGATGTAGGCACTGCAGAGAGTTTCAATCCCTTCAAGGTACGATCCAAACATACCCACAATAAAGTTTATTGGACAGAATATCCCGAGTTTCAATCCCTTCAAGGTACGATCCAAACAAATGTTGTAGCTATTGTAGGAGTTGCTTCGATGACTGTTTCAATCCCTTCAAGGTACGATCCAAACATGTCCTCATTCTCCTCAAGCCAGCGGACAAACGAAGGTTTCAATCCCTTCAAGGTACGATCCAAACTGCTGAAACAGGTCTGCGAAAGTCTTCGGCATGGTTTGTTTCAATCCCTTCAAGGTACGATCCAAACAGAAGGGCGAGGTTGAAATGGTGGCCGCTGTGGCGCTGTTTCAATCCCTTCAAGGTACGATCCAAACCACGTAGGAGTCGATCAGCGCATCGTGCGAATCGTCGTTTCAATCCCTTCAAGGTACGATCCAAACCACGATCGTCGTACAGACCAACATCGACGATCCTGGGTTTCAATCCCTTCAAGGTACGATCCAAACCGGACGATTTGGTCCGGGGCTTTTTCCGAATTTTGGATATGTTTCAATCCCTTCAAGGTACGATCCAAACGCCGGATGCGAACGTCGGAATCGTGACGGGTGCCGTGTTTCAATCCCTTCAAGGTACGATCCAAACTCAAAAAGTACGTCCATTATTCTTCATCCTCCCCATACCCGTTTCAATCCCTTCAAGGTACGATCCAAACTCGTTTTCCCGCCCCTGCAAACCTGAGCAGGTTTCAAACCCGTTTCAATCCCTTCAAGGTACGATCCAAACAAACCACTGGTTGGAAATGACAGAAGAAACAGTCCAGGTTTCAATCCCTTCAAGGTACGATCCAAACGACTTCATCCCTGTTGGTCGCCGAAACCGTCCGGGAACGTTTCAATCCCTTCAAGGTACGATCCAAACGTGCTGGCCGGCACGGTCACGCGGACCGAACGGCCATGTTTCAATCCCTTCAAGGTACGATCCAAACAGAACTTCAAGAACATGAACTGGGGCGACAAAATCGGTTTCAATCCCTTCAAGGTACGATCCAAACGGCGTAAATACAACTTCTACACGTGGGTTTTCACGGTCGACGTTTCAATCCCTTCAAGGTACGATCCAAACTGGGATGGGACACAGTGGATTTTATTGAATAATAATAGTTTCAATCCCTTCAAGGTACGATCCAAACACGACCAGATTACGACGAAACGGGGCGACGAGCATGGCAAAATGTTTCAATCCCTTCAAGGTACGATCCAAACAAGTGGAAACGGCGTTACTATGCGCCGTTATTGAAGTGGTGTTTCAATCCCTTCAAGGTACGATCCAAACGTAGCCGCCGCCGGGAGTATGATAGACCGTCGTGTTGCGGGTTTCAATCCCTTCAAGGTACGATCCAAACTTTCGCTGCGTGCGCGTGATCATCATGTTCATGGGTAAGGTTTCAATCCCTTCAAGGTACGATCCAAACTCCACAACAAGAGGGATGAGCCCTTCCATCCTCCGTGTTTCAATCCCTTCAAGGTACGATCCAAACCTTGTTTTAGTGTTCGATCTGGACGATCGGTGCGTTTACGTTTCAATCCCTTCAAGGTACGATCCAAACTTTCCTCATAGCCAAATACGCCCTATAGGCACAAAAAGTTTCAATCCCTTCAAGGTACGATCCAAACCCCGCTTCAGTTCAAAAATGCGCCAATCGGCCATGGGAGTTTCAATCCCTTCAAGGTACGATCCAAACGTATGCCCAATGCTGATATCTTGGGTCCAGTCGTCGGGGTGTTTCAATCCCTTCAAGGTACGATCCAAACCAACCTTTGCAAATACCCTTATATCAGCCGGACCATCGTTTCAATCCCTTCAAGGTACGATCCAAACACTTGGATAATTCGAGAAAACACATCTCCCTGCACGGTTTCAATCCCTTCAAGGTACGATCCAAACGGCGTCGTAAAAACACTAATGACGTCGGAAAAAACTCGTTTCAATCCCTTCAAGGTACGATCCAAACTCCTTATTCCTAAACTGTACTCCAAAGTAGGCCGAGTTTCAATCCCTTCAAGGTACGATCCAAACCAAGCTCAGGTAAATTATACTTTTCTTTGTAAGTCCGTTTCAATCCCTTCAAGGTACGATCCAAACTTTGCGTAATGATAATGATTCTCATTCTTAAATAATGTTTCAATCCCTTCAAGGTACGATCCAAACCCAAATCACAAGTCGACCAGTGATGGTGACATTTTGTTTCAATCCCTTCAAGGTACGATCCAAACCAAAAACAAGCGTCATATGTGGTGGCGGAGCCGACACGTTTCAATCCCTTCAAGGTACGATCCAAACGGAACGATGCGGGTTTGCCAAAGCAATGCAGAAACGGGTTTCAATCCCTTCAAGGTACGATCCAAACCGAACGATGACCGGCGACCTGGACGCGGATCCGGCCGCGTTTCAATCCCTTCAAGGTACGATCCAAACAAATCTACACGAGTCACGCGAGGATACTTCAGACCGGAGTTTCAATCCCTTCAAGGTACGATCCAAACCAAGAGCATCCCGAGAGCGCCAAGAGTTACAAAATACGAGTTTCAATCCCTTCAAGGTACGATCCAAACTGCGGCAACTTTGACCAATCACGAGAGTTAAACCAAGTTTCAATCCCTTCAAGGTACGATCCAAACGTCACGCTGGAAAGGAGCAGGTTGCCGTCGCCGTCTAGTTTCAATCCCTTCAAGGTACGATCCAAACAATCTGTCCGCTGTGCTGTGGCTGACTGGTCGGCCTCGTTTCAATCCCTTCAAGGTACGATCCAAACCGGGTCAACCGGAACGCTAAACGTCTCAACGATCGGCGTGTTTCAATCCCTTCAAGGTACGATCCAAACCATTTTTCAAAAGCGATTCGCGCAGGCGACGCGGTTTTGTTTCAATCCCTTCAAGGTACGATCCAAACCCGATTGCAGTCCAGCGTCTTGCAGCACCTGTTGCGCGTTTCAATCCCTTCAAGGTACGATCCAAACCAGACTTACGAAAACGAGACCGACAGGGTTTTTAACAGGTTTCAATCCCTTCAAGGTACGATCCAAACACCGAACGCCGCCTCGCGTATGCCAGAGCGACGTCGGTTTCAATCCCTTCAAGGTACGATCCAAACCATTCTGATACAATTGATTTTGAAACATTTAATTTTTGTTTCAATCCCTTCAAGGTACGATCCAAACGGATCGTTTAATTTTTCCAGCCACTCGCGAACGTCGTACGTTTCAATCCCTTCAAGGTACGATCCAAACTCCGTCACGAGATCGCGGATTTCGTCCGCGATCCCGGTTTCAATCCCTTCAAGGTACGATCCAAACCGAGCGACCGCGCGCGCTTCGTCTGGGACGCTCGACTGTTTCAATCCCTTCAAGGTACGATCCAAACCCGTGCGTGTATCCGCACGCGGCCGCCCACCTGAGGAGTTTCAATCCCTTCAAGGTACGATCCAAACCGGCGATAGAAACAAAATCAAGTATGTTCCCATCTTTGTTTCAATCCCTTCAAGATACGATCCAAACAGGGGGAACAGTGTTGGAAAACCTTTGCAATCGTCAGTTTCAATCCCTTCAAGGTACGATCCAAACGAAAAATATGGGAAAGGGAAATTTACAGAAAAAGGAAAAAGTTTCAATCCCTTCAAGGTACGATCCAAACCCAAACTTCGGCCTTCGCACTTCATATTTCGACATCGCGGCACCAAACCCTTCTGCCTTACATCAAAAAATTTCGATTCTCAATAAAAACGCTTTCAATAGCTTCAATCTCCTCATTGCTCGTTTTTTCTTCCTTTTTCTTTTCGTCGTCGGTCCCCGGGGGGTTGTGCGCGATGAACGATCGACGACAACCAACACAGGCAGCTTCTGACCGTTGCTTCCCGTCGGCAAACTCAAACGATAAATTCCTCCCCTCCCTTTTTCAGCCCGATTTCTTCCCGCGAGGAGTAGAGCCGCATACGGAACGTGTAGAGGACGACGGAATCTTCTTCCGGATCCATGATTCGTTTGAGTTCTTCCTTTAGTTTGACGTAATTCGCATCCGATATTTCGCCTTCAAATACGGAATTTTGGACCCAATGCAAATATTTCCGACAAGTTTTCAGCGCTTTGGCAACGCGTTTTTCGTTAAAATCGTATACAAGAATGACAAACATCTAAAAACATCACCTTCCTTTTACCCGAATCTTGAGGTCCCCGAAACACGGCCTCCGCGAGATTCACAGCGGTGTGGCAGCGACGACACTACCGCAGCGGTTGGTATTACCACAGTGACCGGTACGGCTCGTATTGTTTTTCCCCAAGCAGATGTTTTTGCAGTTTGTACAGTTCGAGCCGAATCAAACGGCGATAGGAGACCGATTTGCCGAGATGGCGGTGGCGGACGGTGGTCTGCATGCGTTTGTCGAGTTCTTCGACGAAGGTGCGCCGGCCGGCTTCGGTGAGCATGACGCCGCCGACGCGACGGTCGATGTCGTCTTTTTTGATCATGTTTTTGTTAATCAGGGTGAAGATGAGCCGGTCGACCATGATCGGCTTGAAAATTTCGGCGACGTCGAGGTTGAGGCTGAATCGCCGGAAGTTCGACGTGTGTAGGAAGCCGATGCGCGGATCGAGATACGTTTTGTAGATTTCGCTGAGCACGATTGTATAGCAGAGAGAATTGCCGAAGCTGATCAAGGCGTTAAGCCGGTTGAGGGGCGGATTTTTGGTCCGTTTTTCAAAAAGAAAGTCCGGGTTGCCGAGGATGACGTCGAAAGCGGCGTAATAGCGCTCGCGCGCGTGTCCTTCGACGGCCATCAGTTCAGCGATGCCGGCGCATTCGTCGATCGCGGCGGCGTCCTGTTCGAGCTGGGCGAGCGTTGCGCCGAGAAGGGCTTTTCCGGCTTTCCGAACGCCCATATCCTTGTCGCCGCCGATGTCCTTGTCGCGGTTGACGTCCGTGTCGCCGTCGGCGGCCGTTTCGTCGCCGGTGTCCTTGTGGCCCGCCCGGTTGTAATAATAGCGGAGGACTTGGGCCATCTGGCCGATCGCGCCGCGGACGAAGGCGGACGCCAGGCGCATCCGTTTGGCCGGATCGAGGTAGTGTTCGGCCTGGCGCACAAGGACGCAGCCAGCGTTCAGGTGTTCCCTCGGGTAAAAGGTTCCGACGTAGTAGCCGTAATAATTGAAAAAATGAAGGCAAATGTGTTTTTCTGACAAAAATTCGAGCAGTTTTTTCGAGACCTCTACCTCGCCGAAAACGTAGATGTCTTCGATGTTTTCGACGGGAAAATGTTTGGTTCTTTCCTCAGAAACGAAACAAAGGCTGTTGTCTTTGCGGCGGAGTTCGCCGCTGCGGAACAGGTAGAGCGATCGCTTCATCCTTCCTCCTCCGCCCAGCAATATTCGCGATAGGCGCACGGCCGGCAGAACGGGATTTTGACAGGAGGCGGCGGCGCGGGCATGGCGGCGATGCGGCGAATGTCGTCGATCGCGCGTGCAAGCGTCTGTTCCGCCTCCGGGGTCAGTTCGACGGGCTCGCGGCGTTTTTCTTCGGAAAAGACGAGTTCGCCGCGGGCGCGTACGCCGAGTTGTTTGAGAATCCACAGGTAGTAGAGCAGCTGATGCCGGGCGCTTTCGCGGAATTTGGCCGATTTTTTGATTTCTTCGACGACGAGTTCGTCGCCGACGCGCTTGAGCCGGTCCATGCGGACGGGGTCGATGTCGACGTCTTTTTGGCCGCGGCCGTGGCGATATTCGTGCAGGAACCGGCCGATCTCGATGTTGTCGTCTTCGTGGTCGGGCTCGATGCGGTGCAGCATGAGCCAGCACTGGCGGCGGCAAATGAAATAGTACCAGATGTCGGTGCCGGTGACGGCGGGTACGGGTTCGTCCATGGGAGTGGCCTCGCTTTCGCCAATGGAGATCGCGTCGCACCGGGCCTCCTCGAACCGGGCCGCATCAGATGATCCAGACGTCGTCGCCGCTTACGTCGGCGACACGGGTGAAGCCGATCTCGTCGCTGTAGGCATCCGGATCGGACAAGAGCGGGATGCGGTGTTGCAAATAATCGTTTTTCCATTCGACGGCGAACCGAACCGGAATGTTCAGAATGTAGTAGTTCGCCAGAACCATGAACTGTTTGCGTTCACCGAAATCGCGCCCTTCCCAGTAACGGCGGTCGACCATGCATTCGTAAATCTGATGCGGATCGCGCATGCCGAATCGCTCGGCAAGCTGAAGAAACGTTCTCGGCAAAAACGGTTCGTCTCTTTTCGGATAACGCCACGGAACGAACAGCGGCAGCCGGAAATCGTCGCTCTCGAATGGTTCATACCCGCCGAGCCGCGTCCAATAACCGCTCGCCGCATCCATGATCGCGGCTTTGCACGCTTCCCGCGAATCTTCGCGGAACATCCTTTCGTAAAAGATTCGGGCGAGCTCTTCGAATTCCGGCTCGGGCCATTCGGCGCCGTTTTCCAGCAGTTCGTCGGTCAAACCGGTCAAGGCGCTTTCGTAGATCGGATGCCGCGTATCCCGCTTACCGCCGCGCAAGAAACGCACGATCGACAGCGTTCCGCCGCCGCGGATCTCGAAATGCCGGTTGATCCGGCCGCCGGTCTGCACATAGGCGGGCAAAATCGACGCAGCTCGTACGCCGTGTTGGAAGCTCACGTCGACGCCGGCTTCGAGCACCTGGGTGGAAACGGCGATCTGCGGCGGCAAGCGGCATCGGTCCCCGTTTTGGCTTAGACATTTCAGCAGCGATTCAAGACGTGAGATTTTTACTTTTTTATGCAAAGGCACCATCAGGCCGTGAAGCAGGTGAAGCTCATGCGGTGTACTGGCTTTCTTCATCTGGTCGTAAACCAAACAGGCGTCGCGGATCGTGTTCAGAATGACGACCTGCGTGCGTTCCTCGCGGCCGAGCACCCATTCGGCAAGTTCGCGCTCGTCCATCGTCCGGTCGATCTTTTGCGCCGTGTAGCGAATCTTCCGGTCGTCGGGACTGGGCCGGAAGACAAGCGGAAAAGGTTTTTCTTCCTCCAGACCGTATTGGAAAGGCGGCATCGTCGCCGACAGGAAAATGACGCGCAGATTGTTTTGCCTGGCGAGACTTTTTAAACCGACGAGAAATAAGTTCCATCCCCGGTTTTCGAAAATTTGCGGCTCGTCGATCAAAAGAACGGCGTCACGCAAATAGAAACGCCGAAGCGTGTCCTGCGCCCGACGCGGAAAAACGGCACGCGCAAGCTGCGGGAAACTGGTACAGACGATTTCGTGCGCCCACGATTCGGCAGCCAGCATTCGGGCTGAAGCGCGCTCGATCGAGTCGTCGAAGCGGTCGTCTGTCCAGTCGCTTCTATGCACGTGGCGGCTGTCCCGGGATCGGCGATCACCGTCTTGGTCGACATCATCGGCCCGTTTTGCTAATTCTTTGTCCCAGACGGCGAGCGAATGATGTTCGACGGGCCGCATGCCGAGATCATCGCGAAGGACGTTGCTGTTTTGCTCCAAAACAGATAGGTACGGAGCGGCGTAAATGATTTTGCTGAGCCCGTTTCGCTTACAAAGCAGGGCAGCGAGCAGAAAAGAAACGACCGTCTTGCCGTAACCGGTCGGCATCTCGAGCGCGAAAAACTGGCAGTCGGCCCCAGCCCCGTCGAATGCGCGCACGATCGCCGCCATCGCCTCGGCGCGCACGTCGCTGAACGGGCTATCGCGCCGCGCCTCGCAAAACCGGCGAATAGCATCCAGCAGGCCGTCGACGCTGGTGTCGTCGAATCGGGCGTCCGGCGTCGGCGTGATATCGAACCGGTCGGCCGCGATCAGAGCGGAGGTCAAAAATCGCCATTCATCGAGTTCATCCATCAAGACGGAATATTCCGCATCGCTGCGGCCTTTGCGCAGCGACTTGTTCACCTCATCGAAACGTTGCCGGACAAGCGAACACCACGACCGGAACCGATCAGGAGCAAGTCGAACATGCGTCAGTTCCGGAAAAAGCAGATGGACCAGTTCGGTAACGCCGTCCAAGTCCATCCGCTCCCACTCGCCCAGCTTCCATTGCTGGATCCATCTATCTTCGACCGCGTCTTTCAGCAAGCCGTGATGATCGGCTATGTCGCGGACGAGCCAGAGCCAGCGCCGCTGGTTTCGTTTCCAAGCGTCAAGCTTGTCTAAAAGCTCGATGCCGAGTGCGGCGAACAGGAAGGCCGCCGCCGGCGCGTGGGCGGGACCGCGCTGTCGCCGACCTTCTGCGTATTCCTGCCATTCCGGGTGGCATTTCGGGACGTCGTGGCAAAACCCGGCCAGCTCCCCGAGCCGGACGAGCGCGTGATCGGCGCCGAGGACGGGATGTGCGGCGATCACGCGCTGCATCGTCTCAGATGCGTGGATCAGGTGGTCCGGAAGCGGATACGTGCGCCCGTCTTCCGGCGGCCGGGCGATGCATTCGGAAAACGGCTTCAGAATAGGCACACCGCTTCACCTTCAACGAGGGCGATGCGGATTCGGCCTTCGGAATCGAGCGCAGGATAAAACCTTATCGGCCGGCACGCTGTTTCATAAATGAAGTCGATCGAACGCTCGAACGTCCGGTTCCCCTTATATTCATGAAGAAAACCGCCAGCACGACCGAACCGCCGATCCGGGTCCATTACAAGTTCCCGGATCGACGCCACGGGCACTATGCTGCGCGACGTCAGCGGTTCTGATGTCTCGGTTTCCAACCACTCGACATCCTCGTACACCTTATATAATTCCGGCTTCGTCAACGCATAGGCGACGCCGAGGAACGTCGGGTAGACCGATTGATCCTGTTGCAAACGCTCGATCAGGCGGGACGTGTATTCGGTCCCGGCGTAATAGATGCGATAGGAGGGTTCGACTAGTAGCTCGATCGTCGTCGGTCGGTTGAACGAAGGCCCGCTTTCTTTGCCGAGCATCGACATCTGTTGGGCGACCGTGCGCACCGGCTTAAGCAGACGAATACCGACTTTGTCCGACGTAACGAAATCTTCGATGCCGAGAATCGCGCCGACGATTCCTTTTGCCGCCGTCGGCGTGATGAACGGATACGTCAGATGCGTCGCCGTCGTATCGGGCCTTCGAAAATGGGCGATACTCCCTCGGATATCGAACGCCACCATGTCCATGTCCGACACCACGTCACCAGAGCGGTTGCAGATAAGGCGCCACATCTCCTGCTACCCTGACGTTCGGCTGGCACCAAATGCGGCAACGGGCAATCTTGTCCTGCCGCTGCCGAATCACGTCGAGCAGCTTCGTCAGGTCGATCCGGATGTCGTTCACGGACGAAGGACGATTCGCCGGGCTGCGCCACGCCTCTTTGTCGGGTTCGAGGCTTACGTATTCTTCGAGATAACCGATGCGATAGAACGGATCATGATACTCGACGTGCACGAGCACGAGCGGCTGCTGCTGACCGCGGCCGCGTGCCTGGCGGAACTGAGTACCCTGCCAGAGCGCCTTGAGGAGCAGCTCCTGGTCTTCCTCGGTCATGCCGGTCTGTTCGGCGTTTTTTGCGTTGATGACGCCCGGCATCACGAAGACCGCGAACGGGACGATGTAGGTCGTCCAGATCGTGCCCTGGGTTTTGCCTTCTTCTTTGCCTTCCTGGGTCTGCTTCGATTCTTCACTGGGCATGACGACCGTACCCTGGACGTAATGCGAATCGACGGGATGCATCGAATGCGCCCAACCGAACTGGACCGGTCCGGTTAAATGGAAGTTTTCATTTTTGACCGAATACACGATACCGAATACGCGGGCGTCGAAACTATGTTCCAGCAACACCGACTTCATACTGTCGGCATTCGTTTTGCCGACGGACGAGGCGATGTAATCAGCCAGCCCTTTTCTGCCCAGCAGATTACCCTTTTCATTCATGCGCTGCTGAACGAAGATGAAATTCCGCCGGTTTGCCCCACCGTCGGGTTCGGCCTGTAACACATAGTCGCGGACGTCGCGTTTAATGCTGACGTCGCTCAGCGAAATGCGGCCGTCTTCTTCGGGAAAAAGCCTTCTCGCATCGCTGTCGTTGAGCGGATCGCGATTCGGAATGCCGTCCTTGACCGACTTGATGAACAGAAGCTCTCCGCTGCGCACGCTCATGCCGATTCTTCTCCTTTCGTGGACTCCTCTTTCTTCGGATTTTTGTACAAAAGGTATCCCGCCCAAAACATATTAAGAAACTCGTAAAATTTTTCAGTCAGCCAATTTTCTTGCCGGGCGCGGTCGAACGCAAGACAGACGACGGCGTAGTTGGGGTCGAACATTTTTCCAGGATTGAACGACCATTTGATCGCGAGTTCCTTGCAACGAAGAACGCCGTCTTTCCAAATCATGTCTGGCGTCAGTTTGTTGCCGAACTGCAACACCCTCGACTTAAGAAAATCTTTCTCCGTCTTGGCCCAGAACGCGTTATGAAACTGCCTCATCAGAAGTCCCGTCACAAATCCGAGCTTTTCGGGGCTGTCGAGATCTTCCTCACGCAGTTCACCGTCGTGATACTTTCGCATCAATTCATCCCATTGGCTCAACAGGTCTTCACCCTTTCCGGTTTCGTTTCGGATCGATTCATTGTACATGTCCAAGAAAGAAAGGAAGATGACGAGAAACGTCAGTTCCTTCTTCATACCCCATGTATCCTCTTTTTTGGCTAGCTCTGTCAGCTTGGCTGCCGTCGCCCGGACGATGCGGTCGGCGTATAACTGCCGGCCGTGCAGGGCGTCGCGGAGCGCCGACCAGACGTATCCCGGCCCGTACGCGTTGCCGAACAGCGTCAAAAGATTTTCGTACCGATACGAGATTTCCCCCGACGCTTCGAATTTGCTCTGAACCTCCGGTACGACCGCATCTTTCAATTCGCGGACGATGAGATCGAGCTTCCGAGCCACGCTAGGGATGACGTCTTCGATGAGAGCGCGGATATGGACGTCACCGCGGGAAAGTTCGCCCGAATAATAAAGAAGAACAAGCCTGAACTCGTCGGGATCTGCGCTTTCGGGAAACTCGATATCCAGCTCAATCCCCCCGATCGTCGAAAGATGAAGATCGGCAGGGCGGCCACGCACTTCCTGTTCCCGGAGCATCGACTCGATCATGTTGAACGAAATTTCGTAACCCCGATCAAGCAGCGGCACAATCATCGGCGCGCCGTAAATCCGTTCAAAATTTCCCTTATCTGGGCGCGACCGGGCTTCTGCATTGGTAATCGGCGAGAAAATTTCTTTTAGAACGGCGTTCGACAAAGGCCGCGTCAATTGTTTGATCAGCTGCGCGCCGTTTAAGAACGCCTCGTAGCTCTTTCGGTCGATTTTGACGCCCTTCGTCCATTCGTTGTCTTTCCAATAGATGGACTTCGGCAAATCCCACGTCGGCGACAGCCAAAGCCAGGAACGGTTGTACACCGCCACAACCTCGTCGCTTTTGCGGTTCGTAAATGTAGATATCGCATGCTTTTCCCGGCCGAGCTCGGACGCTTCGAGAAACCTTGCTTCCGAAACGAGTTGCAGGGCGATATCGCCTTTCAAGTGCAAATGTTTTCCTGGTTCCAGCATGCTTTCGCCGATCCAGAGATGTTCTCCCGTTTCGTCGCGACGTCCCCCGTATGCAAACACATCGAGCCTTGGATCGAAAATCATTAGAATGCCGAGACGCTTATCACCGCTCGGTTTGCGGGCAACTTCGGCACTCATAGCCTGAGAAACGATCGCTGCGAATTGGACGCGCTCATGTTCAGAAGCCGACCGATACGAAACAGTGGATCTAAGCCGAGGCAATAAAAAACTATTTGCGAATTCCAAGGGGTCGCCGAGCCACTGGAAATGCCGGTCGAACATCAGGTAGCACGGAAAGGGGTAAATGCCTTGGGCGAGTAATGGATTGCCTCCGCTTGGGTAGACAACCGGAAATGCAACCACAGCGCGTGTATCAACGTGAAATTCTTTTTTCTTTCCTCTGCCTTCCGATGCATAGTTACCGACCGGTTTACACGAGACGGCGACACGGCCGTCGGAGGGAGAGTATTCTGCTATGAATACATTCTGAAAAAAATTTTTAGTATTATCCGCATGTACGTCCGTCAGCAACGCAAGTTTCTGACGTGACGTCCAGCTTCCGGCTAGAACTGCCCGGCCGACATGAATCAACGATTCGGTGAGCAAACGATCACCCCGTTTTCTGAAAGGATTTCGAGGATAGAGGGGTGTTTAATGATTGGGTTGATTTTTCTAAATTACTGTAGTATAATGACATCTGATCAGCAATCACATTAAACACCCCTTTGATCCGGAAATTAAGCATCGATTTCCGGATCACTTTGTTCGGAAAGCATTATTGGATGAATAGGAAATATATAGACCTGTTCATAAGATTCATATCGATATTTTTCAACATCATATCCGTCCGATGTTTCACGGATAATCTGTTGACGTGTGATTTTAGAATATTCAATCATCATTTTCCGTTCCACCTCACCCTTTAGTGATTTCGCAAAAATGCCTTCATCCCAAAAATGCAACCGACGACTGCATTAAAAAGCAGTGGGCAGTTGAAAAAATTCTCGGATTCACGCATGCTTTTCGGTTGCAGCCACCCCCTACATTCACTTGTGGGAATATTATACCATTACGAGCCGAGACTTGTCAAGACTCCCTGCTAACCTTAGCAGTAATTTTTTTTGTGCTAATACGAAAAACACTATCCCCCCTTTTGAATCCCTTCGAGGTACGATACATCTCTTACCCTCACCTGCTAACCTCAGCAGATTTCAAACCCTTCTAGGTACCCTCTTGACTCTCACAATTTAATTTAACCCAGCAACCACTCTTTGTCAATTCACGGCGACTCCCAAAATAATAAGTTTTATCCCCCCACCTCACGCACCAACCCGAACCCCGACGAATTCTTTCCCCCAAGCCCGGCGTCGATCGCCGTCTGGATCAACCGCACATCGCCTTCCAGCCGGAACCGCCCCGTATATCCTTCGATAATCGTATCTTTATAAATCACCACCTGCTTGCGCGGCCGGCCGACGGGCGTCACGCGGATCGGACCGAACTCCGTCTCCTCGCCGTACAACAGCTTCGCCTTGCGCACGAGATTGTCGGCGACGATGCGCTGAAAATCCGTCTCCTGCGGCTGAAAATACGCCGTGAACTTCCGCCCGTCCGACCGGTACATCGTCGAGTAGGCGACAACGGGCGACAGCGCCTCTACCTCGACCGAGGCGCTCTCGACGCGCGGCGCATCCAGCTCCACCGCCGCCACGCGCAGAAGCTGCTTCCCCAACCGCACGCCTTCGCGCAAAAGCAGCCGCCCCGTTTCACGAATAAACCGTTCGACGGGAGAAGCGACGATCAAACGGACGGGATTGCGGAATCGGAGCGTCTTCGTCTCCGCGATATATTCGCTGTCGCCGAGCAACCGGGAAAACGCGAACAGCGCGAATCGCCGGCCGTCGGACACAAAACCCTGATTGTGGAGAAACTCGCCGAACTCCGGGGTCAGATTGCGGTACAGCGCGCCCTGCACCAGACCGTTGTAATGCACGGGGACGTCCCACGCTGACGATTCACTTTCCAGAACGAGCGTCAAATGCATGCGGACCCTCCGAACCCTCCTTTCCTGGGACATCCGGCGACGGAGACATCCGGTTCCCGCACAACATCTCTCCTGTCGTTACCATTCGACAACAATCGCGATTTTCCTTCTCGATCCGGAAAAATTTTCACCGAGACTTTCCTGATTCTTCCATCCACTTCGACAGAACCTCGTCAATTCCTTCCGAACGGGCTTTTTCCAATAAATACGCCGTGTCGACCTTATCGCGGTGCAGAAGCAGCAAACGCCGCCCCCACTCGCAATCCGACAATGATTTCCAATGCACGCATGCCCGCAGCCGGTCCAAAACGATGTCTTCGATTCCGATCACATAAACGTGACCTTTTTCAAGCCGAAGCTTGACGACCCGGTCGGGATCCGCGTCCTCAAGAAAATCACCGGGAATCTCGACGCCGACGCCGAGCTGTTCATGAAACCAATGGCGGCCCCATTTGACGAAGCCGAGGCCGGTCAGACACCGGTCGACCAACTGCCGCTCGAAAAAAACAAGATCGATGTCGGAGGTGGTGTAATCGCCCCGTGTATAGATTTCCACCGCCAGTCCGCCCACAATGATCGGATAGGCCCCATTGCGCTCCGTGAGTTCCGTCAAAATGGAACATACTTCTAACATTACTTCAAGTTTATTGGATTTTCCTATTATCTTTTCCAATCGATCTCGCGCCGCTTCAAGGTTCATAATACCACTCGTTTCGGCTGAAAATGACGATTTTGCCCGACCGCTCGGCTTCCCGCCATTTTTCCAGACAAATGCGGTCCAGCAGCGCCTGTTCCTCCGGATCGCGCGGACGGGTCCGCAGCCGGCGTCCCGGCGGCCGGTCGGCCAGCAGCCGCCGCTCGACCTCGGCTTTGCGTTCGTCGATCTCCCGCGCCAGTCGTTCGTAGTCCCATTCGCGCACGGCGGTTCACCCGACGTTTTCAAACGGATTTGTTTTCATTTTATACCTGGCGCCGCAAACCAAGCAACGACAAACGGGAAAAACCGGCCCTGGCCCGTCCCGGTCGCAAGATGTCCCCAGGCAGCGCACGTGCAATTTCCCAACCGATTGATCAATGTCCGCCCTTCCGTCCCGCGGCGTCGGCTGGAATCCGAACCGTCCTCCTCAAGAACGGTCCGCCCTCCTCACCCCACCCGCATACCTTGATTTATGGAGACGCTATGTTTTCACCGGGAAGGAGGAACGCCATGGCCGCCGCCGGTTCGGACGACCTGAAGGCGCTCGAACGCGCGATCGCCGAAATCATGGAAGTCGCGCGCGGATTCGGCCTCGATTTTTACGAGATGCGTTTCGAGATTTGCCCCGCCGACGTGCTGTACACGTTCGGCGCGTACGGCATGCCGACGCGTTTTTCACACTGGAGTTTCGGAAAAATGTTCCATAAGATGAAAATCCATTACGATTACGGCCTCAGCAAAATGTACGAACTGGTCGTCAACTCCGATCCGTGCTACGCGTTTCTTCTCGAAGGCAACTCCCTCGTGCAGAACAAAATGATCGTCGCGCACGTTTTGGCGCATTGCGACTTTTTCAAGAACAACGCACACTTTGCGCGCACTAACCGCGACATGATCAAGAGCATGTCCGCCACGGCCGAACGCATCCGGCACTACGAAATGAAACACGGTTCGCTCGCCGTCGAACGGTTTCTCGACGCGGCGCTCGCCGTCCAGGAACATGTCGAGCCGCGGCCGCTCGTCCCGGCCCGGGACGGACACAGTCGCAGCGGCAGCGGGAAAAACGCCGGCCGTTCCGCCGGCTGCGGCGGCCGCCGGAAATCGGGATATGAAGACCTCTGGGATCTGGACCGACGCCTGTCCTCACATTCGTCGGGACGCTCCGGACCGCACGGCGCAGCCGGGTCGGCCGGCGCTTCCGGCAGATCGAACGGCGACGCAGCCGACGGACCGGACGGCGCCGGGCCCGGCGACGGCCCTCGCCGGCGGCTGCCTCCCGAACCGGAAAAAGACCTGCTGCTGTTTCTGCAGCGGCATTCGCCGGTGCTCGAAGACTGGCAGCGCGACGTCCTCGGCGCCCTTCGCGACGAAATGCTTTATTTCTGGCCGCAGCTCGAAACCAAAATCATGAACGAGGGCTGGGCGACGTACTGGCATTTGCGCATCATGCGCGAGCTCGACCTGACTGAAGCCGAGACGGTCGAATTCGCGAAACTGCACGCGGCGGTGACGGCGCCGACGCCGTTTCACCCGAACCCGTATCTGCTCGGCTGGAAAATGTTTGAGGACATCGAGCGGCGATGGAACGAACCAACGGCCGAAGAGAGGCAAAAGTTCGGCCGCCGACCCGGACAGGGGCGAGAAAAAATGTTTGAAGTGCGCCAGACGGAGACGGATCTGTCGTTTCTGCGGAATTATCTGACGAAGGAGCTGGTCGAAGCGCTCGACCTGTACGTGTTTGAACGCAAAGGGCCGAACTGGACGGTCACGGAGAAATCGTGGGAATCCGTTCGCGACCGTCTCGTCGCATCGCGCATCAACGGCGGTTTTCCTTACCTCGTCGTCGTCGACGGCGATTACGGCCGGAGCGGCGAACTTTATATCCGGCACGCGTACGAAGGCGTCGAACTGGATCTCAAACATTTGGAAAAAACGCTTCCCTACGTCTATCGCCTCTGGGGCAAAACCGTGCATTTGGAAACAGTGGTGGAAAACAAGGGCATCGTGTTTTCTTTCGACGGGCAAAAACATACCCGGCGACTCGTCGAGTCGACGTAATTGTAAAGCTTGATCTATCCTATTTTGGGTATTGCGTTACCATATTTTTTGATCTAGAATATATCGGAGGTGCTTCTCATGAAAATCATGGAGCCCAAAAATATTTTATTTAATCTGTTCTCCTCTTTTCTCCTCTCCGTGGTCGTTTTGTATGTCGTCACAAAGAAAATCATCCTTTTATATCCTTTCCTTGGAGTTACTTTTCTTGGGGGTTTATATACAATTATCTTCTTTATTTCGAAAATTATTAAAAAAATACTTTAATTACCTTCCCCACCACAACAGTCGATCACGGACTCGGGCGGCGACGGCTCGTCCGTCTCCGCCTCCCGTCGCCTCAAGCGAGTCCGGCGGCGACGAGTTTCCAAAGCCGGGCCTCCAGCGACCTCCGGACCGATTCCGCCAATGCTTCGGCCTCCAGCAGCGTTCGAATCGCGTCTGCGTCTTCCCGCCGCCGGAACAACACCTCGCCGGCGAACGCGACGGTAATCCCGGATCGGCCGCGGCGTTCGAGCCGCATCATGTCTTCCGGCGCGACAATCCCCTCTTCGAGCACCCGCATATAAAAGCCGGTATAACCGGTCCGTTCGACAAGAAGCGGCAGGTCGGATCTGCCGAAGCGATCGCCGAGTTTGTAACACGGTCGACGCGGCTGGCTGATCTGCACGAGCGCCGAGCCGAGCCGGAACACGTCGCCGATGCGGACGTCTTCTTCCCGCAGATCGGCGACGGTGACGTTTTCCCCAAACGCCCCGAACGGAAGCGTCATGCCGAGCTCCCGCTCCCAGTACGGATAATGCGCGTGAGAATAAACGCAGACCGCCTTGTCGGGGCCGCCGTGGTTTTCGGTATCCGCCTGTTCGTCGCCGTCGAAGCCGAGCTCGGACAGACGGACGGGACCGGAAACCGGCCGTTTGCCGATCGCCGTCCGATACGTTTCGCCGCCGCGGACGACTTCCATCGCGCGCCCGACGTTGACCGACAGCACGCGATACTCGACGCCGCACACGGTCAAATGCCTTCCCCCCAGCCGGCGGTCCGGCCGGCATAAGCGGCCTTGTTGCGCTCGATCTGGGCGATGTGCCGGTCGACGTGGGCGGTGAATTTTTCGACCATCTCGCGCACCGTCACCGGCTGCCCGGCCCGGTCTCCCGTCCGGTCCCAGTCGGCGGCCGCCAGCTTGCGCAGCCGGCCTGCCGTCCGCCTGCGCAGCGCCTCGAACAATGCCAGCTCTTCCTCCAGATCGGCGTCGCGATACGACAGCCGGTTCGCCCAGGCATCCTGGTCGAACGGCACGATCGGCGGCCGCTGTTCGGCGATCGTCTGATACAGCCTTTGCGCGACGACGATTTCCGTGTCGACGAGATGGACGACGACTTCGAGAATGCTCCACTTCTCCGGCGCCGGCTTGAAGCGCAGCAGCTCGTCCGACACGCCGGCGACGGCGGCCCGCAACCGGGCGGGGCCTTGCTCGAACGCTTCGATCAAGGTTTGCATCGGCATCCCTCCGCATCGGAATTCGGAGTCGACATCCGGTTAAACGCAGTTTACCACATTCCTCCGGAGTCGACAATACATGCAACCGCTCGCCTCGCTTGCCGGGCCTCCCGCCGAGCCTTTGGAGACATACCGGGTTTGATCGCCGGTCATCCCCCGTCGCCCTCCGCCGAGCCGGCGCACACCTTCGCGACTTCCCGGCGGACGACCGGCGCCACTTTCGTGCCGAGCAATTCGATGGCGCGCAAAACTTTGCGATGCGGCAGCGTACCGACGGTCAATTGCAGCAGGAAACGGTCGTGACCGAAACGTTCGTGCTGGTACAAAATTTTCTCGATCACCTGCTCGGGACTTCCGACGAAATCGGCGCCGCGCAACGACCGCGACAACTCGAACCGTTCCCGCGAAAGCGGCGGCCAGCCGCGCTCGCGGCCGAGCTTGTCCATGACCGCCTTGAACGCGGGGAAGGCGATGTCCGCGGCCTCCTGCGACGTGTCGGCAAGAAAACCGTGCGAGTTGATGCCGAGCTTCGGCGTCGGATGTCCGGCTCGCTCCGCCGCAGCGCGGAATAAGCGGACGATCGGGACGAACCGCTCAGGTATCCCTCCGATAATCGCCAACGCCATCGGCAGCCCGAGCACCCCCGCGCGCACGGCCGACTCAGGCGTACCGCCGGATGCGATCCAGACGGGAATCGGCTGCTGCAACGGCCGAGGATAAACGCCGCGACCGTCGATCGCCGGCCGGAACCGTCCGGACCACGTCACCGTTTCGGATTCGCGCAATTTCAGCAACAAATCGAGCTTTTCCTCAAACAGCGCGTCATAATCGTCCAGATCGCAGCCGAACAACGGAAACGACTCGATGAACGACCCGCGGCCCACCATGATTTCCGCGCGCCCGCCTGAAATCAGATCGAGTGTCGCAAACTGCTGGAATACGCGCACCGGATCGTCGGAGCTGAGCACATTGACAGCGCTGGTCAGCCGGATGCGCCTCGTCCGTGCGGCCGCGGCCGCAAGCACGACGGCAGGAGCCGACACGACATAATCCGGCCGGTGATGCTCCCCGATGCCGAACACGTCGAGCCCGACCTGATCGGCCAGCTCGATCTCCTCCAGCAACCGGCGGATGCGTTCGGCCGGCTCGATCAACTTTCCGGTCTCGGGATCGACGGTCCGCTCGCCGAACGAATAAATGCCGATTTCCATCGCACATCCCCCTTTCGCCGTTATCATGATCCTATCACAAAAATCCGTCTTCTGCCGAACATTCGCCGAACCGCAGAAGCTCACTCCTTGCGGCCGGAAAGGATGGATTCCGCACCCGCCGTGTTGTATCATACCCATAGCGGTATCAAACGCTGAAAAATTCACCGCATGAAAGGACGAATCCGCCGTGACGCACGACGAACGCATCGTCAAACGCCTCCGGCGCGCCGAAGGTCAAATCCGCGGTGTTCTGCGAATGATCGAGCAGGGCCGACCGTGCCGGGACGTCGTCGCGCAGCTTTGCGCCGTACGCAACGCCGTCGACCGCGCGATCGCGCATATCGTCGCCGTCAACCTGGAACAATGCGTCCGCAGCGAACAGGAACGGGGGCAAAGTTCCGAGACGGCTGTCCGCCAAGCGATCGAGCTGCTCGTCAAAAGCAGGTAAGCGCGCCGTTTTCCCGCGCTCCGAGCGTCCGTTGCCGCCGACGCCGCGGTCCGCATTCGGCCGAAAATTGTTCTATAACAGATATTGATTTTTGCAAACTGTATAATTACAATGGAACTGAGAGCCGCGACGAGGAGGGCGCGCGATGAAACTCGTTCCGCCGTCGGTCTTTTTCCTGATGCTGCCGCCCAAACAATGCGAGCGATGCCACGCGGAAATCGATGCGTCCGATGAAATGTCGGACTGCTACCGCTTGCTTTGCCCGGCCTGTCTGAGCAAAAGCGGCGTCGGCCCGATCCGCGTCGGCGCATAAGCCCAGGCGGTCGCCCAGCGCGGCCGAAATCTCCGTCCGTTTCCCGACCGGCACAGAGAGCCGGTCCTTTTTTTTGTGTTATAATGGGGACCGACAGCAACGGAAGACCGAACACCGACGAAACAGGAGCGAGAGAAACAGATATGTCCGGACGAAATATGTTTTGCCGCCGGACGGCCGAATGGGTGCTCGCCGCGGCCGTCTTCCTGCTTCCGGGATGCGCGGGCGCCCCGGATGAACCGCGCAGCGCAGACGCTGCGCATACGACGTCTCCGGCGCCTACGGAATCGCTGAAGCCGTCCGGACTGCAGACGGCCGTCCCGTCGTCCGCCGGCTCTTCCGTATCCGTCACCCCGCCGTCTGCAGGCGGATTCGCGTCGGCGACGCCGGACGAAGGCGGCCGTGCATCCCCGTTTCCGGCCGATGCGGACGAAAAAAACCGCGACGACAGCATCGCCGTCGTCGCAGACGCAGACGATCCTCTCGTGCTCGTCAACAAGACGCGTAAACTGCCCGACGGTTACCGGCCGCCGGATCTCGTTCAGCCGGACGTGCCGTTTGTGCCGACCGCCCCGGCCGAGCGCCGGCTGATGCGCCGGGAAGCGGCGAGAGCGCTCGAAGAGTTGTTCGCCGCAGCTGGACGCGCGGGACTGGACCTGAAAGCGGTGTCCGGTTTCCGCTCATACGAGACGCAAGCCGCTCTGTACGCCTATTATGTCCGGACAGAAGGCGAACAACACGCTTCGCAATTCAGCGCGCGGCCAGGACACAGCGAACATCAGACCGGCCTGGCGATGGACGTCTCGTCCGGTGCTGTCGGCTACGCGCTCGAACCATCGTTCGCGGACACGAAAGAAGGCCGCTGGCTCGCGGCCCATGCTGCGGAATTCGGGTTTATTATCCGCTATCCGAAGGGAAAAGAAGCGATGACCGGCTACGCGTACGAACCGTGGCACATCCGTTACGTCGGCCGCGACGCCGCGCGGGCCATCGCCGCAAGCGGCCTGACGCTGGAAGAATACGTCGCGCTGACGATGGCGGCGGCCGGCGCGCGATGAAACCGTCGTATCCGCACGCAGCCCGTCATGTTTTCGTGCGGCCTACCGGTTCAGCAAACTGCCGACGTAACGCAACAGCTCGTTCGCACACACCGGGCAGTAGCCGTGCTCGTCGATCAGCCGACGCGTCACCTCGTTGATTTTCTTGAGCTGGTTTTCGTCCGGCGTTTTCGTCGACGTCGTGATTTTGACGACGTCTTTGAGATCAGCGAACAGCTTTTTTTCTATCGCTTCGCGCAGCCGCTCGTGGCCGGTGTAATCGAACGTCTTGCCCTTGCGTGCGTAGGCCGACATCCGGATCAAAATCTCCTCGCGGAACGCCTTTTTTGCGTTTTCCGACACGCCGATCTGCTCCTCGATCGACCGCATTAACCTCTCGTCGGGGTCGAGCTCGTCGCCCGTCAGCGGATCTCGGATTTTCGTCCAGTTGCAGTAGGCCTCGATGTTGTCGAGATAATTTTCGAACAACGCTTTAGCCGACTCCTCAAATGAGTAAACGAACGCTTTCTGGATTTCCTTTTTCGCCAGCTCGTCGTATTCCTGGCGGGCGATCGCGATGAAGTTCAGATATTTTTCCCGTTCCTCCTTCGTGATCGACGGATGTTGGTCGAACCCTTCTTTAAGCGAACGCAGGACGTCGAGCGCGTTGATGCACGTCAAGCCGTGGCGGATGAGCGCGCTGGAGATCCGGTTGATGACGTAGCGCGGATCGACGCCGCTCATGCCTTCCTCGGCGTATTCGTTTTCCAGTTCTCTCAGATCGGCTTCCTTGAACCCCTCGACGGATTCGCCGTCGTACATTTTCATTTTTTTGAGCAGATCCATGCCGTGTTTTTTCGGCTCTTTCAGCCGTGTGAGGACGGAAAAGACGGCCGCCGTGCGAAGCGCATGCGGCGCGATGTGCACGTGCCGAAGATCGCTTTGGCGGATGAGCTTCGCATAAATTTTTTCTTCGTCCGACACGCGCAGGTTATAAGGAATCGGCATGACGATCATCCGCGACAACAGCGCCTCGTTGCGCTTATTGGCGGCAAACGCGCGGTATTCCGCCTCGTTCGTGTGCGCGATGATCAATTCGTCCGCAGAAATGAGCGCAAACCGCCCCGCCTTGAAATTTCCTTCCTGAGTGAGTGACAGCAAGTTCCAGAGAAATTTTTCATCGCATTTTAGCATTTCCTGGAACTCCATCAACCCGCGGTTCGCCTTGTTCAGCTCACCGTCGAACCGGTAGGCGCGCGGATCGGATTCCGATCCGTACTCGGTAATCGTGGAAAAATCGATGCTGCCGGTCAGATCGGCGATGTCCTGGGATTTCGGATCGGAGGGGCTGAACGTGCCGATGCCGACGCGTTCCTCCTCGGAAAAAAAGATGCGCTCGACCGGAACGCTTTCGATGCGGCCGCCGAACTCTTCTTTTAATCTCAACTGGCAATAGGGGCAAAGATTTCCCTCGATGCGGACGCCGAGCTCGCGCTCGATCTCGGGGCGAAGCGCGTGGGGAATCAGGTGAAGCGGTTCCTCGTGCATCGGGCAGCCTTTGATCGCGTACAGGGCGCCTTCGTCGGTCAATGAATACCGCTCCAATCCGCGTTTGAGCAGGGTGACGATCGTCGACTTGCCGCCGCTGACGGGGCCCATCAGAAGTAAAATCCGTTTTTTTACGTCGAGCCGCATCGCGGCGGAATGAAAATATTCCTCGACCAGTTTTTCCAGTGTGCGGTCGAGGCCGAAAAGTTCGTTCTCAAAAAATTTGTATTTTTTTCGCCCGTCGACTTCTTCGACGCCGTGCCAGACGATCATGTCGTAAATGCGGGCATGGGCAAAACGCGCGATTTTCGGGTTTCGGCGGACGAGCTCGACGTACTCGGCGAACGTCCCTTCCCAGCGCAACCGCTCCCGCTCCGCCCGATACTCGGCGATTCGCCGGAAAATGTCCATACGGCGATCCCTCCGATTCTGCCCTTTATCCATTCGTATGCTGAACCGGAGGAGAAATTGACTGGCCGGGGAGCGTCAAACGGCGACCCCGAGACGTTCGGTGTTTTCCATTTGTGCGTTTCGACGTCGCAATCAACCGAGCAGCTTGATGCCGCTCAGCAAAATGATCGACGCGACGACGGCGCGCAACGGCCCCGTGGGCACCCGCGCCGACACCGCGCTGCCGGCCAAAACGCCGGGAATCGAGCCGGCCAGCAGATTGAGCGTCAGGCCGTAGTCGACGTTTCCCATTTCCGCGTGCATCAGCGCCGCAGCCGTCACGAGGAAAAAGGCGTGGGCGATGTCCGTACCGACGATTTGCGAACCTTTCAGCCTGTAAAGATAAATGAGCGCGAGCGCAAACAGCGATCCCGAGCCGACCGACGTCAGGCCGACGACGAAGCCGAGCGCGAAACCGATCGAGACGGTCAACGCCTTCTTGTGCTCGACCGGCCGGTCCTGAAAGGCTTCCAGACGCTCGAATTTCCGGTCGAGCAGCGGTTTGGCAAGCGTCACGAGCGCCACGACGACGAGCACAACGCCGAGCGCGTGCTTGATGAGCGACTCCTGCGAATGGACGTAGGCGTTGAACAGTTTCAGCGTCAAAATCGCGACGGCCGCACCGGGTATGCTGCCCATGGCGAAATGGCCGACCAGCCGCCAATGAACAGTGCGTTGCCGAGCATGCTGGAACATCCCGAACAGTTTGGTAATGGAATTGTAGAGCAGGTCCGTGCCGACCGCCACCGACGGATGGATGCCGATCAGCACCAGCACGGGCGTCAGCAAAGCCGCGCCGCCCACGCCGGTCAGGCCGACGAGAAACCCGACCGCCAGTCCCATGACTCCCGTGCCCCAATCCCAGCTCATCCGTTCTCTCTCCCATTCTAATCCGAGTATTTACATAGGATTATATTCAATTAGCGGGCGGTTGTAAAGAGTTCGGCGGCGCGTTTTTTGAAGTTTTTGCGACGGACGAAGAAGTGGCTGCATCGGGGCGCACAGCTTCGGGACGCAGATCGACCGCTCCGTGACGATCGACGAGATACCCGAGTCCGAACTGTGCCAGTGAGACGACGGCCAGCAACGGGACGAGCGCCGGCGAGTCCGGTTGCGGCGCCGCGACGATCATGGCGAAAATGGACATGACACGCCCAGCGTTGACGAACGTTTCCCGCACGACGATCGATTCAATGCGAAACTGCCCCTTCAGCGGCAAACCGCCCATCAGCCGGTAATAATACGTCGACAGCGTATTGCCGAAAAGCGGCCCGCAAACGGCATGCGACAACATGAACGCCACGACGGCCGCCGCCTCACCGGGCGCCGCCAGGAGCGGTGCGGCAGCCAGCGTAAACCCGCCGGCCCCGGCCCACAAATAGGCCCTCGCCGCGCGTTCCTGCGCTTTGCGGGCGATCACATAACTGGCGGCGATCGTCGCCAGGGAGCAAGCTGCGGTGACGTACCCGACGGCTTCTTCGTCTGGAATCGCCCGATACAACAGAATATTCGGCAGGAACAACATCAGCCCCTGTAGCAAGCCGAAAATCCAAAAGCCATAAAGCGACTTCCGCCAAAGCGGGGACCTGCGCATCAGCGGCGCCGCATACTTCAAATAATACGCTTGTCTCCTCGATTCCACGCCGCGAATGTGGAAACTGCCGGCCGCACTCAGCGCATACATCATAAACGCGACGGCGAATACGAGCATATAGCCGGACAAACCGCCGGACGCCGCGATGATCCATCCCGCCACAACCGGCCCGATCAGCCCCGCCGCCGTAAACGCGATGTTGTTATAACCGAGATACCTGACGCGGTTGGCGTTCGTCGACACGTCGTACATCAGCGTAAGATAAGCGGCCCAATAAAAAGCGCCCGAAAAGCCGGCCATCAGCCCAAACAGCGGATAGGCGTCAACGACGCGCTCGCGCGAAACGAGCACAATCAGGTAAAACAGAGCCGTCAACGCGATGCCCAGCCGATAGACGACCATACAGCCGCGCTGTTTGGCGATTTTCCCAGCCAGGGCGAACGCCGGCGGCGACACGGCGAATACGAGCAGGTTGAACCATGCGCTGACGCGCAAGTCCTCGGTCAGACGCCAGAGGTAGAGGTTGAGAAACAATCCGGACATCGACGCGCCGAACTGGTAAAAGAAATGGACGACGAGCGACATGACCGCGTCGCGCGACAGCCGCTGTTCCGGCGAAGGCGGCACTCTTTTTTTCCAGATCCGCATGTGATCCTTCTCCCGTTTTTTCTCGGTTCCATTGTATCCGCAGATGCGATATAATGAAAGCCCGAACGAGCGGTAAAATACGCTTCCGGGAGGGAAAAGGGACGTGGAATCTGGAGCCGAAGCCGATCTTCGTATCAAAAAGCCGCACCGCGATCGTTCCCGTTCCCGGCTGGCCGCGCGGACGTACTTGCTTCTCGCTCTGGCATGGCTCCTCCTTGCCGCTTCCGGCGCCGCAGGGACGATCATCTACGCCGAGCGGATGCGCGAACGAACCGCCAACGAAGTCGCCGCGCGCACGCAGGCGCAAATCGACGAGCTGAAAGCGCGCTACGACGCGCAAATCTCCGAACTGCGCGACTCCGTCAACCGCGACATCGATGAGCTTAAAGCGAAAGTCGAGTCGCTCAACCAATTGTTGACGTTCGTCAAGGATAATGCGAACACACGGGCGGACAACAGCAACCAGCTTTATACCCAAATGGAAGAAGTTCGAAAACAACTTGAAGAATTAAGAAAGAACTTGGAAGTGTTGAAATAGCATGACGATTCGTCTGTTCAACCGGATGATGTTGCTCTTGTCCGCCCCGTTCACCGGGATGTTGGCCGTGATACTCGCTCTCGACTGGTCGCTGCCCGTTCCGGCGTTCGATACGACTCCTCCGCCGTTGGCAGCCCCGATCGACGAGCCGATCGTCTCCCGCATGTCCGGCTTGTTGGACGAAGCCCGGCGCGATGCCGAGACGACGGGACAACTGATTCGCCGATTTCATGAACTGTATGAACGCACCTCAAAAACGGCCGCCGTCATGGCACAAACCGCCGCGGCCGCATCCGGCCTGCCCGACGTCATTTTCGACAACCGCATCGCCCGCGTTGTCGGTCGACCGGTCCGCACCGTCTCGGGGACAAACAGCGATCTGAAGCTGTACGTCTTCTCGACCGGTACTTTCAACGGCTATGCGCTGCGCGTCCGGCTCAAAACCTCGGCCGCCGCGCGCATGGTGCTCGGCCAGGATCGGGTGCCGGGCGCCGAAACGACGCTTTCCGCCGCGCTGCGCTACGGCGCGACGGCCGGCGTCAACGCCGGCGGATTTGCCGACGACCGCGCCGGCAGAAGATATCCGCTCGGCGCGACGATTTTGGACGGTCGGTGGATAACGCGTATCGACCCCACGGCGGACGATCTCGTTTTTGTCGGCTTCAACCGGTCGATGCGCCTCGTCGGTACGCCGTACCGCTCCGCGGCCGACATCGATCGGCTCGATCCGCTGTTCGGCGCGAGCTTCGCCCCGGTCCTGCTGCGCGACGGCCGAAAGGAGCCGATCCCGGCGAAATGGCTGACGAGCCCGCGCCGGGCGCCGCGCACCGTCGTCGGCCGTTTCCGGAACGACCAGCTGATGTTCGTCGTCGTCGACGGGTACGACGAACGCGGTTCATCCGGCGCGACGCTGCCCGAACTGCAGGACTTGCTGCTGCAAATGCGGATCTCCGACGCCTACAACCTCGATGGCGGCGGCTCATCGACCCTCGTGTTCGAGGGCCGGATCGTCAACCGCCCGTCCGACGGTCGTCCGCGCCTGTTGCCGACGCATTTTCTGTTCTTCCGATAAATTTTTCGGCCGACGCGAAATCAGGTATAATGACCTAAGAAACGGACGGAGGAGGATGGCGTCGATGGAGTGGCTGGAAGGCATCAATCTGATGAAAGGAACGGCGTTCTGGCTCGTCATGCTGGTGATCGGGCTCCTGCTCATTCCGATCCTGACCGCCGCCTACAACGACGACAAGACGAAAGGACTGTGAAACAAAACATCCCGGCGGCTCCGTTCAGACAGAGCGCGCCGGGACGTTTTTTTGCGTTCACGGGTCCGGATCAGTACCTCATCCGGGCCAACTCGCTGATGCAATTCGTGCAGACGGTTTTCTCTCTGTACTCGAGAACATTGTCCGGATGACCGCAGAAAACACACTTCGGACGATAGCGCTCCAGAAGGATGTTGTCGCCCGACACGAGAATTTCGACGGGATCTCCTTCGTTCATGTTGTACTTTTTGCGGAGCGCTTTCGGCAACACGATTCGTCCAAGCTGGTCGACCTTACGGACAACACCTGCCGGTTTCATGTAGAACCACCCCTCCTCAAGGAATTCAGGCTGCCAACCAACAGCTTATATTCGCCACGCTTTGATAGAATTCCTGCTGACGAGCACAATATTTTTTATATTTTCGGTCGAGAATGTTCTACCAACAACGTCGGTTTCCGCAAATTGGAACAGCCGCAGGAGCTTTGGTCGTTTTTCACGTTTGCAAGGGCGTCCAGCAAAATGTTGCCGACCGTTTTCGATTCTTCGTAAAAAATGTCGGCCAACTCGCGATGTTCCCAGTCGCGGATGACGCCTTCCGCGTAATTAGTCACCATGTACAAACCCGCATAGCAGGCGCCGATTTCGCGCGCCAAGTAGACTTCCGGACAAAGGCTCTGCCCTACCACATCCGCATGTCCGCGGAAAAAACGGATTTCCGCCGGACTTTCGAAATGCCGACCGTCCGTGTTGAGATAAACCCCGCGGCGAAACACGCGCCTCGGCCTGTCGCGATTGCGCTCGACTCGTTCAAAAGCTGCATCCGCCAGCACCGCAGCCAAACGCGGACAGATGGCCTGCCGCATGATGAGGAGATACGGGCCGCCCAGCCCGACGTCTTTGCGCATCGACTGGTCGATGTAGTCGTCCACGACGACGAAATCGCGCAGCTCTAAAAGCGGATTGATACTCCCGACGCCGCCTTCGACCAAAATGTGCCGCACCCCCGCTTCGCGCAACACCCAAAACAACTGCTGCGACGCCGCCGCCCGCGTCACGTCCGGCGGCCGCCAGCCGTGCATGCGGACCGTCAACGCTTTTTTGCCGTCGCACTCGAACAGTTTCATGCGCGGGCTCGGCCCGTACGGCGTCGCAAACACGAGGTCACGCGCCAGCACACGCACGTCGGAACGCCCGAGATCCTCGGGGAATTCGATCGAAAACGTCCCCGACCCGCCGATAATCGCGTAATCGACGCGCGGAATCTCTTCGGCAATCCGACCGGTCGTCGGATCGCTCGTCGGATCGGCCGCCGCCTTCAATCCGGGCATCGCCTCAGAAAGCATCGGTGCCCGCGGTTCCGCTGAGGCTGCGACCTGCTGCACCGGCTGGTCCGTTATCCCCCATGCCGGTATCTGCTCCGTCTTCGTCCGCATCTGTTCCGTCTACTCCTTTCCCACGAAGGACAAGTCCCGGAAACCCCGTCTGCCGCAGCGCCTCGTAAAGCACAATGGCGACAGCATTCGACAGGTTGAGTGAACGGACCGCCGTCCCCATCGGAATGCGAATGACGCAATCCATGTTCTCACGCAACAGTTCTTCGGGTAGCCCTTTCGTTTCCTTGCCGAATACAAAAACGTCGCCCGGACGATACCTGAACTCCGTATAAGGAACAAGCCCTTTGGTCGACGTATAAAAGAAACGCGCTCCAGACAATTTTTCCCGGACTTCACCGAAATGTTCGTGTACTTCAAGCTTCACCGCCGGCCAGTAGTCCAGTCCGGCGCGTTTCAGCTCACGATCGTCGATGCGGAAGCCGAGCGGCTTGACGAGATGCAACCAGGCCCCCGTCGCCGCGCACGTGCGCGAAATGTTGCCGGTGTTCGCCGGGATCTCCGGTTCGACGAGAACGATGTGAAACGGCAATGCAGCAGTCACCTCAAAAGTTGATTATAGCACAGAGCAACGGGGACGGGGAAAACGCGCGGAGTCAAGAGGGGGGCAAGCAGAATAATTATATCGAATCGCAGGACGATCGCCTTTTCCGTCTGTTGGAACGGCCGCTCTAAGTCGGGGAACTTGGCGTTTGGGATTCGAATGGTTTTCCGAATGCGTGGTTGTGAAAAATGCGAATGCACAATAGATATTTTTGTAATTTACTGAAATTTATTGAATAGGAAGTAAGGATATTAAGAAAGCCGTCTCTCTTTCTTTTTATAACAAGTTTCAATCCCTTCGAGGTACGATCCAAACCTTCTTTTTTTTATTTTTTGTTTCCATAAAAATACAAGTTTCAATCCCTTCGAGGTACGATCCAAACATTTCCACCTCCCCGTCCTCGATCGAATGGACGGGGGTTTCAATCCCTTCGAGGTACGATCCAAACGCTCAAGTTTTTGTATGCCGATTTGGACATGGACGCGTTTCAATCCCTTCGAGGTACGATCCAAACTGCGGCCGGTGGAGCTGCGACCGGGACGACTGCGGGCGTTTCAATCCCTTCGAGGTACGATCCAAACTTCCGGGTCGACACCCGGAACCTGCTTGTTGTTTTGAGTTTCAATCCCTTCGAGGTACGATCCAAACGCCTATACTGGACGTCAATATTACCACCACGCGCCCCAAGTTTCAATCCCTTCGAGGTACGATCCAAACAAAGCGGAAGCTCGAAATGGACTTCCGCTTCGCCCGCGTTTCAATCCCTTCGAGGTACGATCCAAACTCCCAGACGCGGCCGTTCTTGTTGTCGATGAGCACCTGTTTCAATCCCTTCGAGGTACGATCCAAACGGATACGGTAACCGGTGTCGTCGATCCGGCCAAGCTTGTTTCAATCCCTTCGAGGTACGATCCAAACGGGGTTGTTGTCGAGGCGGAAGCCGAACCTCCCGCGCCTGTTTCAATCCCTTCGAGGTACGATCCAAACAATACCGGCGGAGAAAGGGAGGAAGCCATGACAACGGGTTTCAATCCCTTCGAGGTACGATCCAAACCAAGCTGCTTTTGACGCAGCCCGAACTCGCGTTGGGCGTTTCAATCCCTTCGAGGTACGATCCAAACTTTTCAGCTGTGTATCGTCTGGGGGGGCATTTGACGTTTCAATCCCTTCGAGGTACGATCCAAACCCGAGACTAAACCGAACAATCGAAAAACAAAAACCATGTTTCAATCCCTTCGAGGTACGATCCAAACTGGTGGAGCACTGTGGAGGAGAAAAAAACTGCGCCAAGTTTCAATCCCTTCGAGGTACGATCCAAACAGAATCGGATTATCTTGGCTATCTGCCGCCTGTTCTTGTTTCAATCCCTTCGAGGTACGATCCAAACTTTTGCCGTTTTTCACTGAATATCATATTTTTTCATAGTTTCAATCCCTTCGAGGTACGATCCAAACCGAAGATACTGGACGATTATGTGCGCTCAGGCGCAAGTTTCAATCCCTTCGAGGTACGATCCAAACGATGAGGGGCCGGAAATTGGCCTCGATAGTTCGGCTTGTTTCAATCCCTTCGAGGTACGATCCAAACGGTCCAAGACGACATAATCGTAGTCCTGGACCGCCCCCGGTTTCAATCCCTTCGAGGTACGATCCAAACAGCGAAAGGGGGGATGATATGCTAAAGGCGAATTGAAAGTTTCAATCCCTTCGAGGTACGATCCAAACCACAACGAAAACGGGATCGATAGTATCCCTTTCTAAGGGTTTCAATCCCTTCGAGGTACGATCCAAACCTATTTACTTTTTTTGGATCCGGCTGGCGACTCGAAGTTTCAATCCCTTCGAGGTACGATCCAAACTTCCGTCCGGATCCGTGCAGTATATCCGGACGGAGGAGTTTCAATCCCTTCGAGGTACGATCCAAACCATAAACCCGGAAACGTATCCTCGAAGACGGACTCCGTTTCAATCCCTTCGAGGTACGATCCAAACTCATCAGCAACAACAGTCAGACGATCAATCGTAATGTTTCAATCCCTTCGAGGTACGATCCAAACCTGACGTATGAGATCGCGACATGCAGCAGACACCCAGTTTCAATCCCTTCGAGGTACGATCCAAACCGAACGATGACCGGCGACCTGGACGCGGATCCGGCCGCGTTTCAATCCCTTCGAGGTACGATCCAAACCCAAAATCAGCGACGACGACGCACGCGGAGGCCCGGAAGTTTCAATCCCTTCGAGGTACGATCCAAACACCAGTCGCGGATCCATCACCAGTCACCCCGTTCCCGGTTTCAATCCCTTCGAGGTACGATCCAAACGTCAACGTGATAATGGGTTTGGTTCACTTCATCCTGAGTTTCAATCCCTTCGAGGTACGATCCAAACTCGAAACACTGCTTTTCACCCGATCCCAAATATCCGAGTTTCAATCCCTTCGAGGTACGATCCAAACTTCCTCCAGGAGCCGGATCTCCACGATGTCGCCCGAGTTTCAATCCCTTCGAGGTACGATCCAAACGGAGAGCCTCTATACCAAAATGCCTTACAAAATCAGCGTTTCAATCCCTTCGAGGTACGATCCAAACGCTTGTTTTTGTTCCAGCTCAGCCAACCGCGATTGAGTTTCAATCCCTTCGAGGTACGATCCAAACCTCCTCCTGTTCTATTTTCTTATAAAAGCCCCGTTTTATGTTTCAATCCCTTCGAGGTACGATCCAAACTAAATAGGATCATACCCACCAAAAATGGAATTAAGATGTTTCAATCCCTTCGAGGTACGATCCAAACAAGCAACGTCCGCTCATCGGCATGGCCAAGCAATTCGGGTTTCAATCCCTTCGAGGTACGATCCAAACGTAGACGGTTTGCTACGCGGCGACATCCGCAGTCGAGTTTCAATCCCTTCGAGGTACGATCCAAACGGAATACAACAAACATTTTGATAGGAAACGCTACAACCGTTTCAATCCCTTCGAGGTACGATCCAAACGGAGGAGACGGCAGTTACCTGTTACATTTGCCCCTGGTTTCAATCCCTTCGAGGTACGATCCAAACAAGCCCTCTTCCAAAATCATCAGTCGATGAGCACGATTGTTTCAATCCCTTCGAGGTACGATCCAAACCGGCGCGGACGAAATGGCGTTCGATTGCGGACTCCTTGTTTCAATCCCTTCGAGGTACGATCCAAACGCGTACCTTTGTAAAAAAAGGTACGCTTGTAAACTCCGGTTTCAATCCCTTCGAGGTACGATCCAAACACGGGACGCGGAAAGAGGCTGAGGATTGGTTGGTTTCCAGTTTCAATCCCTTCGAGGTACGATCCAAACTCTTCCTGCTGCCCTATTATGGGCGGAGCAGGAAGGAAGTTTCAATCCCTTCGAGGTACGATCCAAACCCAGCGTTATGGCGGTAACAGTTTACCGCCATAACAAAGTTTCAATCCCTTCGAGGTACGATCCAAACGCCGAATCAATTTGCCCTAAGTCGAACAAAGCTGAGTTTCAATCCCTTCGAGGTACGATCCAAACTCAGATGCCTGTATAACAAGATCGCCAAAAAATGGGACGTTTCAATCCCTTCGAGGTACGATCCAAACCCAAAAACCTCGCTTTTACCTTATCCCATTCGACATCGTTCCCGAATTTCCTGTTTCCGCTCTACAAATTTTGATCCTTTAAAAAAACGCTTTCATCAATATTAATCGCCTATTCTTTCACACATACTCGATTTTTCTTCCCGTCGTCGATCCCCGGGAAGTTTTGTCGAATGAACGATCGACGACATTCCAGGACGCCACCCCTCGGAACGCCACAGTTTTAAATGAAAAACCGGTCCTTCAGGACCGGTTCTCTTTAAAAAAAGTCACCCATATCTTCTCTGAAAATCTTCCATAAATTCTACTAATGCCTTGCAACTTTCTTCCGACACCGCATTGTAGGCCGATACCCGTACATGCCCGACTTCTCGATGGCCGGGCAATCCGACGAATCCTTGCTGTTCCGCCTCCTTCAAGAACTGCTTTTCCAACGCCGGGTCGTGCACGGCGAACGTGATGTTGACCGTCGACCGGCTTTCCCGTTCGGCCAAACCGCGGTAAAACCCGCCGCTTCGGTCAATGGCGCCGTAGAGCATGTCCGCTTTTCGGCGGTTTAGCTTCTCCACGGCTTCTAACCCGCCTTGCCGCTCGATCCACTGCAGGACGAGATTAACCATATAAATGGCAAACACCGGCGGCGTATTGTAGAGCGAACGGCTTTTCAAAAACGTATCGTACCGCAGCATGGCGGGCAAATGTTTCGGGCTTTCCCGCGCGATGTCCTCGCGGACAATGACAATGGTCACGCCGGCAGGGCCGACGTTTTTCTGGGCGCCGGCGTAAATCAGGGCGAATTTCGCGACGTCGACCGGCCGGCTCATGAAATCGCTGGACATGTCGGCGACGAGCGGTACACTTCCCGTATCAGGAAAATCGTGAAACTGCACGCCGCCGATCGTTTCGTTCGAGGTCAGATGGACGTAGGCTGCATCGGGACCCGGGCGGATTTCGCCGACGTCCGGCACGCGACGGTATCCGTCCTGTTCCGTCGAGGCGGCAATGCGGACTTCGCCGACGGTGCGCGCTTCCTTAATCGCCTTGTTCGACCAGCTGCCGGTGGAGACGTAGTCGGCGACTTTGCCCGGTACAAGCAAATTGAGCGGTACCATGGCAAACTGCAAACTTGCACCGCCCTGCAAATAGAGCACCTCGTAACCGGCGGGCACGCCGAGCAGGCGGCGGATCCGCTCACGCGACTCATCGTTCAGCCGTTCGTATTCGACGCTGCGATGAGAAATTTCCATAACCGACATGCCGGTTCCCGCGAAATCGAGCAACTCGTCGCGCGCCTGTTCCAGCACTTCCCGCGGAAGTGCCGCGGGGCCTGGATTGAAATTGTAGACGGTTTTCGTCAACACGACCCACCTCTTTCGGCTTGTTATACGCCTCGATCATGATGTTATCATACCATCCTCGGCCCCGCTATTGCGAACGAAATTGCGTTTCATGTTAAAATAAACCTAAAATCCGCCTGACGGACCGTCGCGTTCCGTTCGGCGACGCATGAACGGAGGTCGACCGATGGACGAAACGTCGAGACTATTCGTCGCCTTGCCGATACCGCGCGACGTGCAGACGGCGCTCGAAGAATGGACGCTGCCGTGGCGCGTCGAATTTCCGCAAGCGCGATGGGTGCATCGCGACGATTATCATGTGACGCTGAAATTCTTGGGCGACACACCGGCGGAACGCCTGCCCGCCATTGCGAAGGAGCTCGCGGAAATCGCGGCCGCGACGTCGCCGTTTTGTTTGGAATTGGACAAGCCAGGGACGTTCGGGGCGGCCGGTTCCCCTCGGGTACTCTGGCTGGGCGTCCGACCGTGCGATCCGGCGTCGGCCGGCGTTCCGGTCCGTCTGGCTGCCGCGGTGGACGCCGGTATGGCGTCGCTCGGTTTTCCCGAGGAGACGCGTCCGTTTCGCCCTCATGTGACGCTCGCGCGCAATCGCGACCCGTCGATCGGACCGGCGGTGCGCCGACCTGCGATAAACCGCGGATGGGGCGCGTCGTTTCTCCGTGCGACCCCACCCGATCTCTCTTGGATCGTCGACCGGCTGACGCTTTATCGCAGCCGTCTCGGCAGCCGACCGATGTACGAACCGCTCGAACAGTTCCGTTTCGGCGACATTTCATAATTTCCCATGATTTTTTAAGGGGCTTTTCACGAAACGGCGGTATCCTGTTCATGGAACGACCAATTCTGAAACAGGAGGGGATGTGCATGCGCAAAACCAAATGGTTGTACGGTGCCGTGTTCGCTTTGGCGCTGGCGGTACCGCTGTACGCTTGGGCGGCATCGGAAAACGGCGGTCAGACGAGCCCGTCGCCGAATCCGAGCTCTTCCCCGCCGTCGACGGAGGGACAGGCACCGGTGAAACCTTGGGCAGGCGGTCACAGCAAAAAGTTCTTCCACCACGGCCGCGGCTTCGGAATCCTGCACGACGGCGTGCACGAACAGACGTATTTGAGGCTGCTGTCGGAAAAATACGCGCCCGACCTCGTGCAGCAGTGGAAAGCCGTTTTCGATGAGCGCAAAGGGCTAATCGAGCAGTTGAAGTCGCTCGCGCAAAATGGTGTGAAAGGGCGTCTACCGCTCAAACCGGCGACTCCGCCGTCCGAGCGGTCGGACGACTGGAAGCAAACGTATCAGACGTTTACCGAAGCCGTCCGTTCGGGCGACGCCGCCGCGATCGGCGACGCGTTGAAAAAGCTGCTCGACCAGTACAAAGCGCAAAACGAAGCATTAAAACAAAAACTGGAGACTCTTCGCCAGTCGGCGGCTTCGACACCGTCGCCGTCTCCGTCGTCGGTACCCTCATCTCCGTCGGCCTGACCGTCCGCCGGGCCGTCGTGCCGGGCACAACGCCTCTTTCGTCGATAACGGCGCTTCAGGCCGAACCGGACTCTGCCGACGCCGCCCCCGCCGCCGGGGCGGCGTTTTGTCTGCCCGTCCGCTTGAAGCAAAATTCCCCCTGCGCTATTCTGAAGAAAAAGCGGTCGTCGGTCGACGGGAGTGGAAGTCATCATGAGTTTCCGCGTCTATCTGGTCGAGGACGAGACGAATCTCAACCGGCTGCTGGCGACCTATCTGGAACGCGAGGGCTGGACGGTAAAAGCATTTGAGACCGGCCGGGCCGCGCGAGAAGCGATCGCTGAATCACCGCACCTCTGGATTTTGGACATCATGCTGCCGGACATCGACGGATTCCGCCTGTTCGGCGACATCCGCACGGCGACGCCGCAGGTACCGATCATTTTCATTTCCGCCCGCGACGCCGACCTCGACCGCGTGCTCGGCCTCGAAATGGGCGGCGACGACTACATCGCCAAACCGTTTTTGCCTCGCGAACTCGTCATTCGCGCACGCAATCTGCTCCAGCGAACCTATGGAAGGCCGCGCGAACACGATACGCCGGTGTTGCGCCTCGGCGCGTTCGAGATCGACCCCGGTCGCCGGCGCGTGACGATCGACGGACGCCCGGTCGAACTGACGGCGAAAGAATTCGACTTGCTCGCGCTTTTGGCCGGACGGCCGGGCCAGGCGTTTTCGCGCGACGACATTTTGAAAAACGTCTGGGGCGCCGACTATTTCGGCTCGGACCGCGTCGTCGACGACCTCGTCCGCCGGCTGCGGCGCAAACTACCCGGTCTGAGGGTCGAAACCATTTACGGCTACGGCTATCGCCTGGTGAAACCATGAAAAACCGCCCGCTTGCTTTTCAGATTTGGACGGTCGTCGCCGGTACGACGGCCGGCGTCGGCTTGCTCGTCGCCGCGCTTTTACCCGTCGTCGTCGGCCGCTTTTTTACGAAAGAGATGTTTGAGACGATCGAAAACGCCCAGGCGATGCGTTTTCCGCCGAAAATCGCCGATTTCGAGGAGCTCCGGCGCCGGGGAACGCCCGATCCGTCGGAAGTGCAAACGATGCGGACCGTGTCGCACGCGCTCGTCCGCGACGACGGTGCTGTCGTAGCCGGGGCGCGGTTGCCGCCGCAAGCGCTTGAGCATATCGCGCGCACCGCGTCGGCGCAGTCCGCGACGACGGGGCGTTATACCGCCGACGTCGACGGCCGGACGCTGTATTACGTCGTACGCCGGCTGCCGCCTCCGTTTCGCGACGTGTCCGTCGTCTCGTTCATGTGGGACGCCTATCGCGACAGACTGGTCCGGACGCTCAGCCTGCAGATCGGTGGCGTGCTCGTCGCCGTGTTTCTGCTCAGCTGGCTGCCGGCTGTTTGGCTGGCGCGCCGGTTGACGCGCCCGCTCGTCCGGCTGGAAGAACATGTACAAGCGATCGCCGACCGACGCTGGGACAAACCCATTCCCGTCGATCGCCGCGACGAGATCGGCCGGCTCGCTGCTTCGATCGAACGGATGCGCGACCGGCTCAAGCGCCAGGACGAGGCGGAACGGTCTTTCCTGCAGCGGGTATCGCACGGCCTCAAAACGCCGGTGATGGTCGTGCGCAGCTACGCGCAGGCGATCCGCGACGGCGTTTTTCCGCAAGGCGACCTGATGCAGTCCGTCGACATCATTGAGCGTGAAGCCGAACGCTTGGAAAAAGGCATCCGCGATCTGCTCTACCTCGCGAAACTCGATTATTTGTCCTCAGCGCCGGCCGCGGCGGACGCCGTCGCGCGCGAACCCTTCGCGCTCGATCGCCTCGTCGCGTCGGCGGTCGAGCGGATGCGCTGGCGAAGGCCGGACCTCGCGTGGGAACTCGAGCTCGCCCCGGTCACCCTCGCAGGAGACGCCGAACAGTGGACCGCTGCGGTGGAAAACCTGATCGACAACGCCATCCGTCACGCCGCCTCCCGCGTCGCCGTCCGCCTCGCCGCCCACGAAAACGGCGCAATGCTGTCCGTCGAAAACGACGGCCCTCCGCTCGATGAGAACGTCCGGCATCAACTGTTCCGACCGTTCGGAGCGGGCCCGGGCGGAGAATTCGGCCTTGGCTTGGCGATCGTCAGGCGCATCGCCGACTTGCACGGAGCCGCCGTCTTCGCCGAAAACACGGACGGCGGCGTGGCGTTCAAGGTTGAGTTCGTCAGACGCAAGGATGAAGGGGGGACGACGACGTGAACGGTTCCGCAAACGACCACCATCGCGCGGACTCGGCCAATCCCGTACGCTGCACGGTCGTCACCGTATCGGACACGCGCACGCCGGCCGACGACCGGAGCGGTGCGCTCATGCTCGAACTTCTGCGCGAACACGGTTACGAAACGGTGGGCTATCGGATCGTCCGCGATGAACAGGATGCGATCCGCGAAGCGCTCGGGGAATTTTCCGCGCGCGACGACGTCGACGCGATCCTGTTCAACGGCGGTACCGGCATCGCGCCGCGCGACGTGACGATCGAAGCGCTGCGCCCTCTGTTCGACAAGGAATTACCGGGCTTCGGCGAGCTCTTCCGTTTCTTAAGCTTCACCGAAGACGTCGGTTCGGCGGCGATGCTCAGCCGGGCGATCGCCGGCGTCCGCAAAGGCAAGGCGGTGTTCGCGATGCCGGGATCGCCACGGGCGGTCCGTCTGGCGATGACGCGGCTCGTGTTGCCGGAATTGCGGCACGTCGTGGCAGAAATCCGAAAAGGAAACCCGTGACCGAGCCGACAGACGACAAGGCCGCGGGTTTTCATGACGCATCCATTTACATCATTTTACATGATTCTAAAAACTTCCCCATCCGTTCAAGCGCTTCCGTCAGTTCCTCTACCGAACGCGCATACGAACAACGGATAAATCCCTCTCCGCCGCGCCCGAACACGTGTCCCGGCACGGCGGCGACGCGCGCTTCAGTCAGCAGCCGCTGGCAAAACTCTTCCGACGTCATGCCCGTCTTGCGGATGGACGGAAAAGCGTAAAAGGCGCCTTCCGGCTCGTGGCACTCCAGGCCGATTTCCCGCAAACCGCGGATGAACAGCCTGCGCCGCTGGTTGTACGACTCGACCATCCGCGCCTTTTCCTCCATGCCGTGTTTCAGCGCGTCGAGAGCGGCGATCTGGCTCATCGTCGGCGCGCACATGACGGCGTATTGGTGAATTTTCAGCATAGCGGCGATCAGGTCGGGGTGGCCGCAGGCGTAACCCATGCGCCAGCCGGTCATCGAAAACGCCTTGGAAAAGCCGCTGACGAGAATCGTCCGGTCTTTCATGCCGGGCAGCGACGCGATCGAGACGTGCCGCCGTCCGTACGTCAGCTCCGCGTAGATCTCGTCCGAGACGACGATCAGGTCGTGCTTCTGCGCAATTCGCGCGATCGGCAACAAATCTTCGTACGTCATGATGCCGCCGGTCGGGTTGCTCGGATAGCACATCAGCAAAATTTTCGAGCGCGGCGTAATGGCGGCTTCCAGTTTTTCCGGTCTCAGTTTGAAACGGTCGTCCGCCGTCGTCTCCACGCCGACCGGTACGCCGCCGCCCAGAACGGTCAACGGATGGTACGCGACATAGCACGGTTCCGGAATCAACACTTCGTCGCCGGGCTCGACAAGCGCCCGGAGCGCCAGATCGATCGCTTCGCTGCCGCCGACGGTGACGATGATTTCTTTTGCCGGATCGTAAAGGCACTCGAATTCGCGATACAAATATTCGGCGATCGCTTCGCGCAGTTCCGGCAATCCCGCGTTCGGCGTATAGGTCGTCCAGCCGCGCTCGAGCGACACGACGGCGGCGTCGCGGATGTGCCACGGCGTGACGAAATCCGGCTCGCCAACGCCGAGCGAAATGATGTCCTTGCTCGACGCGACCAAGTCGAAAAACCGCCGAATGCCCGACGGAGGAATCGATCGGACGGCCGAAGCCACGTAATCCTGCATCGATCTCCGTTTCGGGCGGGCGGACACGTCGGTTCGGTAACTCATCGACGTTCAACCTTCTTTTGCTCACGGAATTCGCCGCCAGGGCGCCGTGTCGTCACGGCGTTACGGCCATGCGCCGGTCGTCCTGTCGGTCCTCGAAAATGATGCCGTCCTGCTTGTACTTCTTCAGGATAAAATGGGTTTTCGTCGAGAGCACGCGGTCGATCGGCGACAGTTTGCCAGAAACGAACGCGGCGACTTCTTTCAGGTTGCGGCCCTCGACCTCGACAAGTAAATCGTAGGCGCCCGACATCAGGTAAACGGATTTTACTTCAGGATGCAGGTAAATCCGCTCCGCGATCGCGTCGAAGCCGCGGCCGCGTTCCGGCGTGATCTGCACCTCGATCAGCGCCGTCACTTTCTCCTCGTCGACGCGGCTCCAGTTGACGACGGTCGCGTATTTGACGATGACTTTGTCGGCTTCCATCTCGCGGATCGCCTGCTTTACCTGTTCTTCCGGCACGTCGAGCATGACTGCGATCCGCTCGGCCGGAAGCCGGGCGTCTTCTTTTAAAAGTTCGAGAATTTTGACTTTCAGCTCATTCACGGCGCGACCTCCCTGCGCAATCCGTGCCCCCGCGCCGACCTGCCGAACGTACGAGATGCGGTCGCACGCGCGGTCGAATCGGATTATCTCCCATCATACACCGAAAGGTGCATGTTTGAAAAGAGTGCGGCAACGTTTTCGGCGCAACCCTGATGCGCGAGAACGTCGCGAAAAACTTCGCGAAAACGCAGCGCGCTTGACAAGCGCTATCCGATCGGCTACAATAGGCGCCAAAGAACGGAAGCACCGTTCGGTTGCGTGCGTGCCCTTATGCGCTCGCTTTGGCGCATGAACCCGCACGCATCCGACGGTGCTTTTCGTTTTTTTATGCTATAATACGGGGAAAGGAGCCTTCCCATGTCCCGGCGCATCTCCCACGACCGGCTCTTCAAACAGCTCTTCTCGACGTTCTTTGAAGACTTCATGACCTTGTTTTTTCCCGACGCCGCGCGCCATATCGACTTCTCCCACCTTTCGTTCCTGCGCCAGGAGCTGTTCA